>CAMODE010000042.1 GCA_946611235.1 uncultured Caryophanales bacterium
GATAATGTTGTTGTCTTTCCTAATGGTAGTTTTATTACTGATAAGGTTTATTATGATGGAGCTTCTCAGGAATATAGACAACTTGATATTAATTCTTCAGTTAGTATTGAATATTTAACGGAAAATCAAGATATTGCTAGTAAAATGATAAGTGTATCTAATAATATTATTACTTATGATTTTATTAAGAAATATAGAGAAGAAAAAATATTTGAATAAAATGCTACTTTTTGTAGTATTTTTTTTTAATTTCTGCTATAATTTAGTTAGAATAGGAGAAGGGTTGTTATGTTTAGAGAGATAACCGCTATTAGTAAGAATTATGCTATATGTAAAGTAGATAGTGTTATTAATGATGATTTACTTAATTTGAATGTTGTCTTCGAAGAAGATAATAAGAAGATATTAGGTGAAATTGAAGAAATTTCTAATAATGAAGTTAAGATTAATTTCTTAGGGGAATTTCATGATGGTAGATATTATGATGGTATTATTAGGAAACCTAGTACTAAAGCTAGAATTAGAATTATTAATAATGAAGAACTAGCAGAACTTACTAATTATAATGATCCTGCATCAATGATACTTGGTCTTTCTCCTTTATATAATAATAGTCCTATTAAAGTTAATATTAATGATATGTGGAGTAATCATACTGCTATTTTTGGTAATACTGGTAGTGGTAAAACTTATGGTGTTGCTAGAATAGTACAAAATTTATTTAGTATGCAAAATTTTATTCCTTTTAATAGTGTTCTTTTTATCTTTAATAATACAGATGAATATGATAATGCTTTTAGAAGTATTAGTAATTTTAATTATAATTTTAATTATAAGCTATATACGAGTAATATGGATAATAAAGATAATTTATTAAGATTACCTTTATGGCTTTTATCAGTAGATGATTATGCTAATATATTAGATGCTACGGAATATTCACAGATAATGATTATTGAGAAAATGCTTAGTTATGTTTCATTATTTGCAAGAAATGATGATGAGTCTAATAGATATAAGAATCATTTGATAGCTAGTGCTATTGTATCTGTAATGTATTCTAATCAAGTATCTGCAAGAATTAGGGATCAAATATTTTCTATTCTTACTACTTGTCATACGAAAGAACTTAATCTTGATGTTGAAGTAGAAGGGGTAGGATATACGAGAGAATTTAGAAAATGTTTTGATATTGATAGTACTGGTCAATTTGTTGAAAGAATATTGATAACAGATTATATTAAGAAGTTTATTCTTGAAGATGTTCATTGGAATGAAGAATATGTTCCTACTTATTTTACAATAGATGATTTGGAAGTTGCTCTTAACTTTACTTTAATTAGTGAGGGACTACTTCTTAATGAGAAATCTTATAGTGAAGCTACGGCTTTAAAAGTTAAACTTCATACTATTGCTAATAGTTCTCTTAGAAAGTTCTTTGAAGTAGAACAGTTTATGTCTATTAATGAATATATATCTAGTTTAATACTAGTTGGTACTAATAAAAGAGCACAAATTATTAACTTTGTACTTGAAGGTATTGATGATAGATTTTGTAAGGCTTTAGTTAAAGTTTATAGTAGACTTTTATTTATGTTTATGAAATCTCTTCCTAATAGGGGTTCTATGCCTATTCATATTATGCTTGAAGAAGCTCATAGATATGTTCAAAAAGATAATGATGTTAATATTTTAGGATATAATATATTTGAAAGAATTGCTAAAGAAGGTAGAAAATTTGGAGTAGTTCTTGATCTTATTACTCAAAGACCTACGGAACTATCAGAGAATGTTATATCACAGTGTAGTAATTTTATTATATTTAAGATTAATCATCCTAGTGACTTAGAGTATATTGAGAAGATGGTTCCAAATGTTAGTAATGATGTTATTGAAAAACAGAAATCACTTCAATCTGGTACATGCGTAGCTTTTGGTAAGATGATGAAGATACCAATGATTGTTAAAATGCAATTACCTAATCCTGCTCCGACTAGTTCTAATGCTCAAATATTTGATAAATGGATGATACAATGGAAAAATAATTAATACAAAATGTAACCTATTTGGTTACATTTTTTGTTTTAGATAAACGCTTCGCTTCTCGAAATACTTCGTATTTCTTACATACCTTTATTTAGAAGTGTCTTGTATTTAATGATTATTCTGGATAAAAGAAAAATAGAAATCAATTAAGATTTCTGTCTTATTAAATTACCTGATTTTCTTACTAAACCTTTTGGTTGATGAACTGGTTGTTCTGATTCATTAGGTTTATTAACTTTTACTTTTCTTAAAAAACAAATAATAACAGTAGTATTTTTAAAAGTTACATTTATACCTAGATCATTAAATTTTCTATTTATTAATTCATTATCATAATAAACTGAATCTTCAGATTCTTTAAAATTATTTTTTTTAGAAAAATTAATAATTATGTCTACTCTTTCATTATTCATACAACAAACAAGATTTTTTACATTGTCTAAATTTATACAGTTATCAATTTTTTTTCCACTAAGTTCTATGCTGTATACAACATCAAATTCTTTTGCTGAATTAATTGCTTCTTTGATAAGTTCAATATATGCTTCTGCAAATTTTTCATTTACTTCTTGTTTTTTTTGTTCTTCTGCTTGTTTTGCTTTTAATAATTCTTCTTTTTTATGATCAAATACTCTCTGTAGTTCATTATATATATCAATTCTATTTTCCATTTAATTCACCCCCTGAATTGGTTATTACTATATCATAAAAATGGTTGTATGTCAAGTTGTTATTTTCATTCCACTAAATAAATATGTTCATTGCACTAAATAAAATGTATTATTGTAATAGAAGTAGTGCTGCTAATTTACGCAGTTAATAAGATATCTAAACAGTTAAATAAAAAATGTAATCTATTTTATTACATTTTTCTTCTTTTACCTTCTGAATTTTCTTCAGTAGAATTTAAGGATATTACTGTATATGAATCGATTGGATTATAATCATCTTTATATTTTACTATATTAAAACAATCCAAATATTGACATAATTCCATTTCAGATAAAAGCTTTGAGGAATTATCTCTTAAGTATAATATAAAATATGTTCCTTGATAACCTATTGCTCTGGCAAAAAGATCTTTATTTACTAATACTAATTTTTTTCCAATTATATCTTTATCTTCTTTGCATCCTAACATTTTTTTTAATAATGTTAAATCTTTTTTATATAAAGGAACTTTGCACATTAATAGTTTTCGATATTTAATTGAAGCATGCTTTGCTTTATCTATTAAACTTTTACTCTCTTCTATATTCTCAATAGTGCACTCTACAATTTCTAAGTATTCTCCATTATCTTTCATTTTCTTCTCCTTTTATTAATATATACCATATTTTTTTATCTTACTTTTGCTACTGATTCTAATCTTTCTTTTATTTTTTCTTCTTTCATACTATGTTCTCCTATTAAATCATATAGTTCTCTTTCTAGTATATAGATGGCACCCAGATAAAGCAGTCTCACTATTTTTCTCTAGCTTTGATTTATCTTTATAATACAAAATATTTATAATATTCTGTAGATGTTTATTTCTTGATTGTACATCTATTCCATATTCATGTAACAAATCATTTATCCTTAATTCATCATATAATAATAAGTCTTCATTACTATTGAATATGATATCTTCTTTTTTATCAAATTTTAGTACTATTATCATACAGTCTTTATATATTTCATAATATGATGAATTTTTATCTCCTGATATATTATAATTTCCAAATATATTATTTTCATCCCTAATAGTTATTTTTCCCTTTTTATTATGGAAATTTTGATTTTCTAAAAAATTTAAAACAAAATTTAGATATGCATCTGCATATTTTTTTATTACTTCTTCTTGATGTATTAAAATTGCATTAATTTTACTATCAAATAAAGTAATTAAATTTTTATGAAGTTTAATTTTTAATTTTCCTAATTCTCTTAATTTCATATATTCTTCTTGATTCATATATTTATTACTCCTTTAATATTTAATAAATTACTATTCATCTCTTTTTCTTGTATGTATTCTTCCTGCTCCATCAAACCATGTTTCAGTATTTTTTTGTAGGTACTTTTTATCTTTATAAAAAGTAATATAGATAACATTTTTATCAATTGTATTTTTTAATTTTACATCTATTCCATAAAAATATAATATATCATTTATCATTAATTCATCATACAAATCTTTATCTTCATTGACATTAAAATTTATTTGCTCTTTAGTATCAAATCTTAGGGCTATATATAGCATACTAAAATCTCTTGCAAATCTGTATGTTGATGGTTTTTCGTTGTTACTAATATTATAATTTCCAAATACATTATTATCTACTCTTGAGGTAATCGAACCACTATAAGAAAGATAAGTTGGATTAGATAATACTTCTTCAACTATTTTATAATATGCTTTTGCATACTTTATAGCTATTTCTTTCTTTTTAGCTAATAATTCTTTTTTTGAAAGTTCATTTGCCTTTTGTTCTTCACTTAATTTATTTACTTTATAAGTAAATATGCTGTCTAATTTGTCTACTTCATTCATAAAAATTTTCTCCTCTTTGATTATTTATTATATATTATATAATGTAATAATGCAATATAATAATTTTATATATCTAGAGTTTTATATAATTAATAGATTATTCTTGTAGAAGTGTTCCGCGGATTAACAACAGTTAATCCGTTAGCGAAGCGGTTATAAACATAATAAACCCACAAATATGTGGATAAGTATACACTTTAATTGCTTATAAACAAAGGATATATACAATTATCAACATTATCAACAGGTCTGTGGAAAAGTAAATTTACACATGTTTATAAAGAAAAATGTCGAAATTTGTTGAAAAGTCTGTTAAAGGCATATTTTATATGATATTATATTGTTGATAAGATGTTTATAAGTTGTTATTTTAGCTGTTAATAGAAAAAATAGGGCTAGACAAAATTAATTTTTGAGTTATAATAATTATAATGAAATCTTGAGGTAGGGAGGTTTTGCTTATGAATACAGAAGCACTATGGAATAGTTTTCTTGAAAAAATTAAAGATCGCATATCTCCTTTATCTTATGATACTTGGTTTAAAGATACTAAACTTCATAGTATGGATGGTGGAGTTGCTACTGTTGTTGTTCCAATGATACTACATAAAAAGCATTTAGAAGAGAATTATTTAGATGATATTGAAGAAGTCTTTAATGCCATTACTGGTACTAATTTTACATTTGTCTTTAAATTAGAAAGTGAATTAGAACCAGTACAAAGAATAGTAGAAGTTAGTGAGTTATCAACAGAAACTGTTGGTGTACCATATCAAAGTAGTGCTTCTGCTAATCTAAATAGTGAATATACTTTTGATACCTTTATGGTAGGAGACTCTAATAGATTTGCTTTTACAGCTGCTAGAGCAGTAGCAGAAAAGCCTGGTAAAGCTTATAATCCGTTATTCTTATATGGTAATAGTGGACTAGGTAAAACGCATTTAATGCATGCTATTGGTAATTATATTATAGAAAATTCTAATAAAAAGGTATTATATGTATCTAGTGAACAATTTGTAAATGATTATATATATGCTGTTAGAAATAATGATAAGAATAATTATGAAAAGATTGATTTATTTAAAAGTAAATATCGAAATATTGATGTATTAATAATTGATGATATACAGTTTTTAGGTTCTGCTACTAAAGGACAAGAAGAATTTTTCCACACCTTTAATCAATTACATGATTCTAATAAACAGATAATTATAGCTTCCGACAGATCTGTTGATGACTTAAAGATGCTTGAGGATAGACTTAGAACAAGATTTAATTGGGGATTAACCGCTAATATTACTCCTCCTGATTTCGAACTGAGAGTCAATATAATAAAGAAAAAAATATCACATCAAGAAGCTGCGGAAGATATACCAATAGAAGTAATTGAGTATATTGCTAATATTAATGACTCAGATGTTAGACAATTAGAAGGTGCAATAACAAGAGTATTTGCCTATGCTCTTATGATGAATAGGGGTATTGTTACCTTAGAAATAGCCGTAGAGGCTCTTAAAGATAAGGTAAGTGAAAAAAGTGTCTTTAAGAATGATGTCCATAGGATACAGAGGATAGTTTGTGAGTACTTTAAAATTGATATAGAAGATTTAAAAGGAAAGAAAAGAAGTAAAGATGTCAACTATCCTAGGCAGATAGCTATATATCTGTGTAGAGAAATGACAAATGAATCATTTCCAAAGATGGGTACTTATTTTGGAGGAAGAGATCATTCCACAATAATTAGTGCATATCAAAGAATACAAAGAGATTTAAAGGTAAATAGTCAACTACAAACAGTAATAAATGAATTAAAAAACAGGATATAGTGGATAAAAATGTAAATATCCACAGGTGTTGTTGACAAGTTAATCCCTTTAAAATAAAGAAGAAGATGATGTTTTACACAATATCCACAGTATAATAATAATAAATAAAAGAAGGAAGGAAGAAGATAAAATGAAATTTGTTGTAAAAAAAGAAATATTATTAGAAAGTTTGACAAATACGTCAAAAGCAATATCCACAAGAAACTTGATACCAATACTTACAGGTATAAAATTTGATTTAAAAGAAGATGGATTATATATGTATGCTAGTGATACTGATGTATCAATTAGGACATATATAGCAAAAGATAAACTTACTAGTTTAGATGAAGTTGGTAGTATAGTAATAGGTGGTAAGTATATAGTTGAAATAGTTAGAAAGTTACCAGATGTTGATATTACTCTTGAAGTAATAGATGGTTATAAATTAATTGTTAGTACAGATAATACAGAATTTAATTTAAATGGTATTAATCCTAATGAATTTCCTAATTTAGATTTAGATGAGACAAAAGAGCCTATTATGATAAAAGTAGGTGTATTTAGAGAAATAATAAATCAAACAGCATTTGCTATATCACAAAGTGAGACTAGACCATTACTAACTGGTATTAATTTTAAATTTAGTTCTAATACATTGGAAGTACTAGCTACTGACTCTTATAGACTTGCTAGAAAAGTTGTAGAAATTGATCATAATTTAGAAAATGATGCTAATATGGTTATTCCTGGTAAGAATTTACTTGAACTTATAAAGATGTTAGATGATGAAAATGAAAATATTGAAATGCATTTATTTAGTAATAAAGTACTATTTAAATATAAGAATACAGTATTCTTAACAAGACTTTTAAGTGGTACTTATCCTGCTAGTTCAAATGTAATACCAAATGAATTTAATATTGAGTTTGAATGTGCTTTTGCTGATTTATTTAATATGATAGATAGGGCATCACTTCTTACTTCTGATAGAGAAAAGAATACGATTAAGTTATCTTTATCTAAGAAAGAATTAATGATATCTTCTAACTCTCCAGAAATTGGTAAAGTTGAAGAAAAAATGGCAATTGATTATGATAAAGAAATTAGTATTTCATTTAGTTCTAAGTTTATGCTTGATGCTATTAAGAGTTTTAATAGAGACAGAATCACAATATGTATGAATAATGATAGTTCTCCTATTATAATTAAGAATAGTGATGATAGTAGTCTTATTCAGCTTGTGTTACCGATAAAAACATCATAAAAACTGCTTTTTCTGCAGTTTTTTTATTTTTTTCGACATAAATCGACATATTTTGACAATATTTTATGATTTAATACTTAACCAAGAAAGGGGGTATTAGATAAGATATGAAGAATTATGTTTTGAATGATGATGTTCTATGTTTTACACAAGATGTTGAGGATGAAGAAAATATTATGGTCATTGAAAAGAAAGATAGAATTAATATAAAGATGGATTGTTTTAAATTTCTAAAGAAGAGTTGTAGTTTTTATGGTCACTCTTATAAGATTCAAAGACAATTTATTATTGATAATTTTAATTATTATATTAAGACTCCGATTGTACTATCAGAATATGATATGATTATTTTCTTTCCGACGACTAGTCCTAAATCTAAGGAATGTATATGGATAGCATATAATAATGTTGAAAGATATATTAGTGAGAATGATTATACTAAGATATTTTTTAAAGGCGGAAAAGTACTCAATATTAGTGCTCCATATAGTACTATTGATAGTCAAATTACAAAGTGTATTAAGATAGAAAAATTTATTAATAATATGAAGTTTAAAAAAGTTTACTAAAGGCTTATTTTATAAGGGAAAAAGATGAAAAAAATGATACTTTTTCCTTTATTTTTTTAGGGTAATATGGTATAATTATATGTATAGGAGTACATAAACTTGAAAAAGGTGATGATATGGGCAAAAAAATGACTTTAAAATGCAAATAAAAAAAATTAGGCTTCAAAATTATCGTAATTATGATAACTTTGAAATTGATTTGGGGCAAAATTTAAATATTATTATAGGAAATAATGCTCAAGGAAAAACTAATTTACTAGAATCAATTTATGTACTTGCTGTTACTAAGTCTTTTTTATCGATTAATGATAAAGGACTCATTAAATTTAATAATAAGTTTGCTAAAATTAGTGGGGAAATTACTAATAATGTAAGAAAAAATAATAAATTAGAAATTATTTTTAGTGATAAAGGTAAGGTTGTTAAAGTTAATGGTAAAGAGATAAAAAAACTTAGTGATTATATTTCTATTATTAATGTTATTATTTTTAGTACGGATAATATTAGGATATTTAAAGAAAGTCCTAATTCTAGGAGAAAGTATTTTAATATAGAGATTAGTCAAATTAATAAGAATTATTTAAAATATTTGAGTGAATATAATATTCTTTTAAAACAAAGAAATGAGTTTTTAAAGGTTATGAATATTAATAAAAAGAGTGATCTAGATTATTTAGATATTTTAAATGATAAATACATAGATTTATCGATAGAAATATCTAATTATCGAAGGAAATATGTTGATGATATTAATGAGTATTTAAGTGATATGTTTAAATATATTACTGGTATGGATGGATTAATACTTAAATATCATACTAATATTGATGAAGAAAAGGGTATATTTAAGGAAAAACTTACTAGTAATTTAAGTAAGGAATTAATGTATAAGATGACTCTTGTTGGTCCTAATAGAGATGATTTTTACTTTAAATTAGATGATAAAAATTTATCTTTATATGGTAGTCAAGGGCAAATGAGAAGTGCTGTACTTGCTCTTAAACTATCGGAAGTCAAATTATTTAATGATAAGACTGGTGATAGTCCAATACTTCTACTTGATGATATATTTAGTGAGTTAGATATTGAAAAGAGAAATAATTTACTTAGTACTTTAAGTAATAATGTGCAGACTGTGATTACTACTACTGATATGGAAAATATCACGGAAGATATTAGAAAGAAAGCTAATGTTTATGAAATAGATGATGGAAATATTATTTCTATACAAAAAAATAATGAGGATGGTGAAGTAAATGGAAAATAATAATGAACATTATGATGCATCGGATATTCAAGTACTTGAGGGACTTGAAGCTGTTAGAAAAAGACCTGGTATGTATATTGGTACTACTGATGTTAAGGGGTTACATCATTTAGTATGGGAAATTGTTGATAATGCTATTGATGAATCACTTGCGGGTTATTGTAAAAATATTGAGGTTGTAATTAATAAAGATAATTCAATTACTGTTAAAGATGATGGTAGAGGTATACCTACGGCAGTGCATCCTAAGACTGGTTTATCTACGGTTGAAACTGTTTATACAGTTTTACATGCTGGTGGTAAATTTGGTGGAGGCGGATACAAAGTATCTGGAGGACTACATGGTGTTGGTGCTTCTGTTGTTAATGCTTTAAGTAAATGGGTTGAAGTTAAAGTATATAAAAATGGAGAAGTTAATTTTATTAGATTTGAAAATGGTGGACATACTGTAGAACCATTACATGTTATTGATAAATGTGATGAGAAAAGAACTGGTACTGTTGTTACTTTTAAACCTGATCCTGAGATATTTGATACTGATGTTTATGATTACAATACTTTAATGGTTAGGATAAGAGAACTTGCCTTCTTAAATAGGGGACTATCTATTACTATTAGAGATGATAGAGATGAAGAAGATACTACTGGTGAAACATTCTTATATGAAGGTGGTATTAGTGAGTATGTTAAATTTATTAATCAAGAAAAGACTCCTATTCATGAAGATATAATTCATCTTGAAGGTGAAGAAGATGGTGTACAATTTGAAGTTGCTATGCAATATAATACTAGTTATAATGAAAATATTTATTCTTTTGTTAATAATATTAATACTCATGATGGTGGTACTCATGAAGAAGGTGTAAGAAGAGCTTTAACGAGGGTTATTAATAATTATGCTAGGAAAACTGGTATGCTTAAGGATAAAGATGAATCTTTAACTGGTGATGATGTTAAAGAGGGATTAACAATGATTATTTCTTGTAAACATCCAAATCCTCAGTTTGAAGGTCAAACTAAAGGTAGACTTGGTAACTCTGAAGTAAGAAAACTTGCTGATAGTGTATTTTCTCAAGGCTTTGAAAGATTTTTAATGGAAAATCCGGAAGATGCTAAGCTTATTGTTAATAAGGCAATGCTTGCTTGTAGAGCGAGAAATGCTGCGAGAAAGGCTAGAGAAATTACGAGAAAGAGTGAAATGGCTACGACTAATTTCTTTGGTAAGTTATCTGATTGTAAGAGTAAAGATCCTAAAGTTTCCGAAATCTTTATAGTCGAGGGAGATAGTGCAGGTGGTTCTGCGAAAAAGGGAAGAGACTCAATGACGCAAGCTATTCTTCCACTTAGAGGTAAGATTCTTAATGTTGAAAAAGCAAGACTTGATAGAGCTTTATCTAATGAGGAAATTAGAACTATTATTACGGCTTTTGGAACTGGTATTGGTGAAGAGTTTGATTTATCTAAACTTAGATATGATAAGATTATTATTATGACGGATGCCGATGTTGATGGCTCTCATATTAGAGTATTATTACTTACTTTATTCTATAGATTCTTTAAGCCTATTGTGGAAGCAGGTCATGTATATGCTGCTCAACCTCCATTATATTGTATTAAGCATGGTAAGACTATTAAGTATGTTTTAAATGATGATGATAGGGATAAGTATTTAGCTACATTAAACCCTAATACTAAAGTTGATATTGCTCGTATGAAAGGTTTAGGAGAAATGGATGCTGAAGAATTAAATGAAACTACTATGGATATAAATAAGAGAGTTTTAAGAAAGATAACTGTTGATGACTGTGTAGCTGCTGATGCTATCTTTGAGAAACTTATGGGTGATGAAGTTGAACCTAGAAGAAAGTTTATTGAAGAAAATGCTGTTTATGTACAGAATTTAGATGTATAAGGAGGTAATTTGGGATGGAAGAAGAAAAGAAAAATGATGTATATGATGAAGAACTAGAAAAAGTTAATGTTTCAAGTGATTTTAATGGTTATTTTCATGAAAGAGATAGTCTTGCTGAGAATAATATTGTTGATGAAGTTAAAACTTCTTTTCTAGAATATTCAGTTAGTGTTATTAAATCGAGAGCTTTACCTGACCTTAGAGATGGTTTAAAGCCTGTTCATAGACGTATTTTATGGTCGATGTATGAAAGTGGTTATACTCCTGATAAACCTCACAGGAAGAGTGCTAAAACGGTCGGAGAGGTTATGGGTAATTATCATCCTCATGGTGATAGTTCAATATATGAAGCAATGGTTAGAATGGCTCAAGATTTTAGTCAAAGATACATGCTTATTGATGGTCATGGTAACTTTGGTAATATTGAGGGTGATGGAGCCGCTGCTATGCGTTATACCGAGTCGAGGTTATCTAAATTATCATTAGAACTTCTTAGAGATATTAATAAGGATACTGTTGATATGGATGATAACTTTGATGCTACGAGAAAAGAACCTGCAGTACTTCCAAGTAGATTTCCTAATGTACTTGTTAATGGTACAATGGGAATTGCTGTTGGTATGGCTACAAATATTCCACCACATAATTTAGGTGAAGTAATTGATGGATGTGTTGCTTTTATTGATAATCCTGATATTGATACTTTAGGATTAATGCAACATATTAAAGGACCAGATTTTCCTACTGGTGGCGTAATACTTGGTAATTCTGGTATTAAAAAAGCTTATGATACTGGTAGGGGTACTATAACTATTAGAAGTAGAGCTACGATTGAGGATGAGGGTAATCATCAAAATATTGTTATAACTGAAGTTCCTTATGGCGTTAATACGATGGAACTTAAGAATAGAGTAGCAGAACTTGTTCATAATAAGATTATTGATGGAATATCTGACTATCATACTGATTTAAAGAATGGTGTAAAAATTACTATTACATTAAAAAAGGATGCTAATGCTCAGGTTGTTCTTAATAATTTATACAAACATACTAATTTTCAAATATCTTATGGTATTATCTTCTTAATGCTTGATGGATTAACTCCTAAAACTTTAGGACTTAAGGATATTATTTCTAAATATATTGATCATCAAAAAGAAGTTATTATTAGAAGAACTCGTTTTGATCTTGCTAAGGCTGAAAAGAGAGTTCATATTTTAGAAGGTTATAAGATAGCTCTTGATAATATTGATGAAGTTATTCAAATTATTAAGAATGCTGAGAGTGATGTTGAAGCTAAGCAAAAACTTATTTCGAGATTTAATTTAACGGAAGTTCAATCTGATGCTATTCTTGAATTAAAACTTCGTAGATTAACTGGTTTAGAAAGAGATAAGATAGAAAATGAACTTGCTGAACTTCTTAAGACTATTGAAGAATTGAAGGCTATTCTTGCTGATACGCAAAAGGTTCTTAATATTATTAAAGAGGAAATGCTTGAAATTAAGAGTAGATTTGCTGACGAAAGAAGAACTTCTATTGATATGACTGCGATTGATTATATTGACGATGAATCTTTGATTCCTGTTGAAAACAGCGTTATTACTCTTACTAATAAGGGTTATATTAAGAGACTTGCTTCTGATACTTATAAAACACAAAATCGTGGTGGTATGGGAATTAAAGGAATGACTACGAATGAAGAAGATTTTGTAGAGCATATGATCAATGCTACTACCCATGATTATATATTGATGTTTACTAATAGGGGTAAGGTATATAGAATTAAAGGTTATGAGATTCCAGAGTTTAGTAGGCAATCCAAAGGTCTTCCTATTATTAATTTACTTTCACTTGAGAAAGATGAAAAGGTTACATCCCTTCTTAAGATTTCTAATGATGATGAGTATAAATACTTAGTATTTGGTACGAAGAGTGGACTTATTAAGAGAACTGATATTGCTGAATTTGATAGTATTAGGAATAATGGTAAGAAGTTTATTACTTTAAAAGATGATGATGAACTTGTATCTGTTAAGAAAACTACTGGTAATAATGAAATTCTTATGGCTGGTTCAAATGGTAGAATGGTTAGATTTAAAGAAGATAGTGTTAGAGTTATGGGTAGAGGTGCTACTGGTGTTAAAGGTATTAACTTAGATGGTGGATATCTTGTTGGTATGGAAGTAGCTATTGAAAATGAGAATATTCTTGTTGTTACGGAAAAGGGTTATGGTAAAAAGACTCCAACTTCTGAATATAGATTAACTAATAGAGGTGGAAAAGGTGTTAAAACGCTCAATGTTACTGATAAGAATGGTTCATTAGTTACATTTAAGTCTGTTGATAGTGATAAGGATATTATGATCATAACTGATTCTGGTATTGTTATTAGATTGGATTCTGATAATATTTCTACCATGAGCAGGGTTACACAAGGAGTTAGACTTATCAATCTTAAGGAAAATAATCTTGTTAGTTCAGTGGCCCTTGTTGATAAAGAAAATTCAGAAGAAATTATTGATGCTGGTGAATCTATTGAAAATAGTGATAATGATAACGAAGAGAGTAATTAATACTCTCTTTTATTATTAGAATTATTTCCCGGGAAATAATTCTAATAAATATTTTTTAATTATATTAAAAAAATTGAATAGTTATCTGTTGATATAAATATTTCATAATGGGAAATATTTTATGTAAATTACTGTAAATAAGCATAAATCTATTAATTATTTCCTGGGAAATAATTAATAGCATACAAATGTTTGTTTTTATTTTTTTATTGATTTTTTTAGTTAAATGTAGTATATTCTTGTTGATACAACATTAATTAGTGGAACCAGGTCAGGGATGGAA
This sequence comes from uncultured Caryophanales bacterium, assembly GCA_946611235.1. Taxonomy (GTDB): domain Bacteria; phylum Bacillota_I; class Bacilli_A; order RF39; family UBA660; genus CAG-302. The sequence continues at coordinate 14,262 of CAMODE010000042.1, forward strand.
ATCAGCAGCCTTAACATTCTATTAATGTGTGTATCTTTTTTTATGTTCCACGTGGAACATAAAACTTATTTTGAATTATTACAAAGTACTATATATTTAATTATTTTTAATATTTTAATTATAAATGTTAATTCATGTTCCACGTGGAACATGAATAACCACACTAATTTTTTTTTATAGATTTACTTAAGCTTTATATATCTTTTGTTTAATTTAAAAATAAAATTTTTTACATATCATTTATCTCTTATGTTCCACGTGGAACATAAGTTTATTTTATTTATTACAAAATATAATTATTTTTTATTATTTTATTAATTTAAAATGTGTTAATTTTAAATATGACTTCATGTTCCACGTGGAACATGAAGATCCACACTAATTTTTTTTGATAGAATTACTTATGTTTTATATATTTTTTGTTAATTATTATTTTTGTCTTATGTTCCACGTGGAACATAAGAATATTATGTTTACTATAAAATACATTTTTTTATTATTTTATTATTTTAAAATGTGTTAATTATAAATATGATTTCATGTTCCACGTGGAACATGAACATACCCAGATATGGCGAATTATATTATTTATAATATTTAAATAATTAATTTTGACTTGATCTATTTTTATATTTAACAATCATTGCTCTTTTTTTATACTATTTCATGTTCCACGTGGAACATAAGTAATTTAATTATCTGTAGACTTTATATTTGTTTCTAGTGATAGCTTATTATGTTGATAACTGTTGATTGTGATATAAATGCATGTTAATATTTTTATATGTTCCACGTGGAACATAAGTAGGTGATGTTGATGGATGAATATTTTATGAATATGGCTTTAGAAGAAGCTAAATTAGCTTATGAAATTGGAGAGATTCCTGTTGGATGTGTTATTGTTAGAAATAATGTCATTATTGCTAAATCTCATAATTGTAAAGAATGTAAGAAGAATTCTGTTATGCATGCTGAGTTGTCGGCTGTTGATAGAGCATGCCAGGTTGTTGGGGATTGGCGGCTAGATGATTGTATTCTATATACTACATTAGAACCTTGTATGATGTGTATGGGAGCTATTATAGAAAGTAGAATACCTAAGGTTTTTTATGGAACAAAATGTAAGAACGAACAAATGTATGATGTTGATAAAATTTCTGCTAAGAAAATTACCATTGTTAATGTTCGGGATGAGCGGTGTTCAACTATTTTGAGTGATTTTTTTAAAAATAAAAGGAAAAAATAATTAATTCCTTTATTTTTATGATATAATTATTTCGATAGTTACATGGAGGTGAGGTTTATGAGTTATTTAGCATTATACAGAAAGTATCGACCTTCTGATTTTGATAGTGTTTATGGGCAAGAAGAGGTTGTTACTGTTATTAGAAATGCTATTCTTAATAATAAGATTTCCCATGCTTATCTTTTTAGTGGACCTAGAGGAACTGGTAAAACTACTATTGCTAAAATTATTGCTAAACTTGTTAATTGTGAACATTTAGAGAATGGTAAACCATGTGGAAAATGTTATAATTGTCTTAATTTTTCTAATAGTAATGATATTGTTGAGATTGATGCTGCTTCAAATAATGGTGTTGATGAGATTCGAGAGATAAGAGATAAGATTAATCTTGTACCTAGTAATGCTAAATATAAAGTTTATATTGTTGATGAAGTTCATATGCTTACTAATCAAGCTTTTAATGCTCTACTTAAGACTTTAGAGGAACCTCCGAGTCATGTTATTTTTATATTGGCTACGACGGAGCCTCATAAAATTCCTTTAACTATTGCTTCTAGATGTCAAAAATTTAGATTTTCTAAAATTGATGACAATAAGGTTGTTGATAGGTTAAAAGAAATATCTCAATTTGAAGGTATTACTTGTGATGATGATGCTTATTATGAAATTGCTAGACTTTCAGATGGATGTATGAGAGATGCTATTAATCTTCTTGATCAATTAGTGGCTTATTCTGATTCTCATATTACTTTGGAGGATATTTATAAAGTTAATGGATCGGTATCTTATAATGATATTAATGAACTTCTAAATTATATTTATATTAATGATAAGACTAAAATTATTGAATTTGTTGATAATTTTGATAAATCTGGTAAAGAAATTAATAAGTTTATTGAGGAATTAATAATTTATATTAAGGATATTATTTTGTATAAAAATGCGGGATTTTTATCAAATATTAAGGTTAAAAATGAGAATATAAAAGTTATTTCTGATATTTTTTCTGATAAAGTTTTATATATGCTTGTGGATATGTTAAATAGTACTCAAAATAGTGTTAAAGCATCATCACATGGTTCGATATTGTTTATGACTTCTATTCTTAATTTTGCTGAAAAGATTAATGTACAAGAACAGTGTAATAACTCTATAAAACAAGGCCAAGATGGGGTTAATAATAATGATTATACTTCAAAGAATGTTGATATGGAAAATAAAATTATTTCCCGGGAAATAATTTCGAATGAAAACAATGTTGATAGCAGTAATATTTCTGAACTTAAAATAGATTTGGATGGTAGAATTAATAATGCTTTAGCAGGAGCTTCTAAAGATATTTTGAAGATGTTTAAAAGTAAATGGAATTTAATTAATGATTATTTATTTGATGAAAAGTTTTCTTCGGTATGTGGTTTACTTAAGGATTCTAATGTTGTTGTTTCTTCTAGTGAATATATTATTATATCAAATAAGTTATCTTCTGTTGCATCTAGAATTAATTATAATAGTGAAATTATAGAAGAATTAATTGAGAAAATTTTTGATAATAAAGTCAAAGTAGTAGCGGTTTCTGAAGAAGAATGGTCTAAAATTAAAAGTGAATATATTAATAATATTAAAAATGGTAAAAAGTATGTTTTTAAGAAATTGAATGAAAAGATTGAAAATGAAAAAGTTAAAACTCCAGTTGATGATTTGATTGATTTGGTTGGAGAAAATGTTATTGAATATAAATAATAAAGGAGAATGATTAAAATGAATATGCAAAGTTTAATGATGCAGGCTAAAAAGATGCAAAAGGATATTGAAAAGTCTCAAAAGGAACTTGAAAATAAGGAGTATACTGGTAAATCTCAGTTAGTTAGTGCTACCATTAGTGGTTCTAATAAATTATTATCTGTTAAAATTGATATGGATGAATTATCTATTGATGATAAAGAAATGCTTGAAGATATGATATTAGTTGCGGTTAATGATGCTATTAATCAGATGGAAAAAGATAAGGAAGAAAAGTTTGGCAAGTATGGTCAAATGTTTAATGGTTTGATGTAGTATGTATCCTAGTTGTATTAATGATATTATTGAGTCTTTTAAGGACTTACCTGGTATTGGGGAAAAGACTGCTGAAAGACTTGCTTTTTCGCTTATTAATTTTGATAAGGAGAGGCTTACTTCTTTTTCTGATGCTATTATTGCGGTTAGAGATAAGATTAAATATTGTAGTGTATGTGGTAATATTACTGATAATGATAAGTGTAGTATTTGTAATGATTCTAATAGAAATTCTAAAATTATATTTGTTGTAGAAAAGGCTAAAGATATTTCTTTATTTGAAAAGATTAATGTTTTTAATGGTAGATATCATGTTTTAGGTGGATTAATTTCTCCATTAGATGGAATAGGGCCTGAAGATGATCATATTGATAATTTGATTAAAAGAATTGATAGTGATAATGTTGAGGAGATTATTTTAGCTTTAAAGCCTTCGATTGAAGGAGAGACAACAATGCAATATATTAAGAAAGTTCTTGAGGGTAAGAATGTTAAGGTTACAAGAATTGCTACAGGTATTCCTATGGGAACGGATATTGAGTATATTGATGCTATGACTTTAGAATTTGCATTAGAAGGTAGAAAAGATATATAATTTTTATTGACTCATATATTTTATTGGTGAAATATATGTTAAAAATTTTTTTAGATGATTTGTTTTTAATTATAAAGAAATTTATTTATAGTGTACTTGTTATTTATGCTTTTAATATGATTATATATCCTATTGGAATTGTTATTCCAATGAACTTATTTACGATTATTATGATTATGTTATGTGGATTTCCTTGTGTTATTGGATTTTCATTATTTTGTTTATTTATGATGTAAGAGGGTGATGCTTATGTTAGAGGAATTTAAAGATAGTCAAAATCTTGCTTATAGTATTTTGAATAATGCTATTTCTAGTAATAAACTTTCTCATGCTTACTTATTTGATTGTAATGAAAATCCTGATGCGATGAAGATTGCTTTATCTTTTGCTAAGATGATTATTTGTAATGATATTAATGATGAAGATGATAGAGTAAATATATGCAGACGTATTGATGATGGTAATTATCTTGATATTAAGATTATTGAATCTGATGGTATATGGATAAAAAAAGATGAACTTATTAATCTTCAAAATGAGTTTAGTAAGAGGGCTATTGAAGGTAAGAAGAAAATTTATATTATTAATGAAGCGGAAAAGATGAATGTTCAAACAGCTAATTCGATACTTAAATTTTTAGAGGAACCTGTTGATGATATTGTAGCAATACTACTTGTTAATAATATTAACTTAGTTCTTCCAACGATTATTTCTAGATGTCAGGTTATTAAGCTCAACAAAAAAAAATATGCATTAACTAGTAATGAAAACTTTTTTTATTTGTTTTCTAACTCTAAATATGGTAAAATATCTTCTGATGAAGCAAGTAGTATTATTGATAATGTGGTTAATTTTGCTTCTTTTATGGAAAAAAATGGACTTGATTCTATTATTTATTCTAAGAAAATATGGCATAATGTTTTTAAGGATAGAGAAGTCAGTATTATGGCTATGGAACTTCTTATTAATTTATATGTTGATTTTATTAGATATAAAGCGGGGGTTGAGGTTAATTTTTATAAAGATAAACTTGATATTATAGAGAATATTGCTTTTTATAATGATTTAAATAGGATTGCTAAGAAGGTTGATATTTTGATTGAAGCCAAAAACAATCTTAAAAGAAATTTAAATATTAATTTACTTATTGATAAACTTATTATAGATATGTGTGGTGATTTATGATGAAAATTGTTGGTGTTAAGATTAATGATAATGGTAAGGTTTTTTATTATGATAGTAATGGGTATAATTTAAAAAGAAATCTAACTGTTATCGTTAATAATGATAAAGGTCTTCAATTTGCTAAGGTTGTTGATATTATTGATGTAGATAGTGCTGATGAATATGATAAGGTTATTAGAATTGCTAGTAAAAGTGATTATCTTAAGCATTTGGGTAATTTAAGAGATGCTGAAAAGGCTTTGATAAAGTGTAAGGAACTTGCTAATAAAGAAGGTCTTAATATGACTATTCTTGATGCTACTTATAATTTTGATAAAACGCAGTTATTATTTAGATTTTTATCTGATGAAAGAGTTGATTTTAGAAATTTAGCAAGAGAACTTGGAGCTAAATTTAAAACTAGAATTGAACTTAGACAAATTGGTATTAGAGATAAAGCTAAAGAAGTTGGTGGATTTGGGCCTTGTGGAAGACTTTTATGTTGCAGTACTTTTTTAACGAATTTTGATACTGTTTCTATTAGTATGGCTAAGAATCAGGGTCTTGCTCTTAATCCTAGCAAGATTAATGGGGTTTGTGGAAGACTTCTTTGCTGTCTTAATTATGAAAATGATGCTTATTCTGTAGCTAGAAAAGATGTTCCTGAAGTTGGGAAAAAGGTTATTATAGATGGTGATGAAGGAAAGGTTATTACTTCTAATCCGTTAGTGGGTAAATATAAAGTATTAATTGATAATGAAGTAGTGGAAGTTGATGTAAATGCTAGTAAGAAATAATTTGCTTAATTATAAGGATAAATATATTTTTCAAGATACAGATTATTTTAAGATGTCACTTGATAGTTTATTGTTATCGCAGTTTGTTACTGTTAATTTGAGAGACAAGAAGATTCTTGATATTGCTACTGGGAATGCTCCCATTCCAATGCTTTTGACTTTTAGGACTAAGGCTCACATATGGGGAGTTGAACTTAATAAAGAAGTTCATTTACTTGGAAGAATATCTATAGCGGAAAATGAAATGAAAGATCAGATTACGCTTATTCATGATGATGCTAAGAATTTAGTTGATACTTTTAAGTCTGATTTTTTTGATGTTATTACTTGTAATCCGCCTTATTTTAAGACGAAAAATGCTGAATTTGAAAATGATAATGATGTTAAAGCAATGGCAAGACATGAGAGAACTTTAGAACTTGAAGATGTTTTTAGGGTTAGTAAATATTTACTTAAAAATAATGGTAAGCTTGCTATTGTTCATAGAACAGAAAGACTTATGGAAATTATTGATATAATGAAAAAGTATAATTTTGAGTTGAAAAAAATTAGATTTGTTTATCCGAATAAAGAAAAAAATAGTGATTTGGTTTTAATTGAATGTGTAAAAAATGGTAAACCTGGTCTTAAGATGTTACCTCCTTTATTTGTTTATAAAGAAAGAGGAATATATTCTGATGAAGTTAAAGCTATGTTTGGAGAGTGATTTTGATGGTTCAAAATAGTTATGATGATAGTGCTACTTTATATTTGATTAGTACTCCTATTGGTAATTTGGATGATATGACTTATAGATCTGTTAAGATACTTGAAGAAGTTTGTGCTATTTTTTCAGAGGATACGAGAGTCACTCTTAATTTAATTAATTATTTGGGTATTAAGAAAAAACTTATCCCTCTTCATGAACATAATGAGGATAATGCTAAAGAAAAGGTACTTGAATTTTTAAGAAGAGGAGAGAGTGTTGCCTTAGTTACTGATAGGGGTACGCCTATTATTAGTGATCCTGGTTTTAAAACTAGTGAATACATTATTAAGAATGGGTATAATGTTGTGGCTCTTCCTGGGGCTACGGCTTTTGTACCTGCTTTAATTACTTCTGGTATTGCTCCTCAACCCTTTTTGTTTTATGGATTTTTAAATAGTAATGATAATAAAAGGAAAAAAGAGTTAGAAGAGTTATCTGATAATAAATGTACAATGATTTTTTATGAGGCTCCTCATAGGATTATGAAAACTCTTGATTTGATGTTGGAAGTATTAGGAGATAGAAATATTAGTATATCGAGAGAAATTACGAAGAAGTTTGAAAGTATTTATCGTGGTAAGATTAGTGAAGTTAAGAGTATTATTCCTGAAAAGGGAGAATTTGTTATAATTGTTGATGGTTCTTCAGATAATAATATTGATGAGTCTTTAAGTATAGTGGATGCTGTTAATTTATATATTAAGGCGGGATTACCTGTAATGGATGCTATTAAGAGAGTAGCTAAAGAACGTGGTATTCCTAAAGGAGAAGTATATAAAGAATATCATAAAGGAGAGTGAGTATTATGAAGTTAGTTGTTGGTCTTGGTAATCCTGGTAAGGAATATAAGAATACAAGACATAATATTGGTTTTAATTTACTTGATTATATTGCAGAAAAAAATTCTTATTCTTTTAAGGTAGATAAGAAATTTAACTGTGAGATTAGTGAGACTAATATTAATGGTGAGAAAGTTTTATTAGTTAAACCTTTATCCTTTATGAACTTATCTGGTACAGTTGTTAGTAGGATAGTTTCTTTTTATGATATAGATATTAGTGATATTCTTGTTATTCAAGATGATTTAGATATGGAATTTGGTAAGATTAGAATTGTATTTGATAGCTCTAGTGGTGGTCATAATGGTATTAAGAATATTACTGAGTGTCTTGGTAGTCAGAAGTATACGAGGTTAAAGATTGGTATTTCGAATAATAAAGATATGGATACTAAGGATTATGTTCTTGGTAAGTTTAGTAAAGATGATATTAAGAATTTAGATCATATTTATGATAAACTTGATAATATTATAAATGATTTTATAGATATGGATATAGATAAATTAAAACAGAAATATAATAGTATGAATAATAATTAGATACAAATACTTGTATCTTTTTGGTGATTGAAAGGAGAAAATAATATGGCTTTTTTTGATGGTTTATTTGATATAAATAGTAAGAATGATTATAGTATTACGGGTTTAAATAAAGAACTTAATGGTATTTTTATTTATGATTATTTTTGTAAATATAAGAGAAATGTACTTGTATTTTGTAATTCTTTATATGAAGCTAATGATATTTATAATAGGCTTTCTTGTTATACGGATAGGGTTTTATTATTTCCTATGGATGATTTTATTGCTAGTGAAGCTACTTCGATTAGTCCGGAGTTTATGATAGAAAGACTTAGTACTTTGAATAAGTTATGTGATGATGATAAGTATATTGTTGTTACGAATATGACTGGTATACTTAGGTATTTACCTAGTAAGAAGTTATATAAGTCTAAGTTTATTAGTTTATCTAAGAATGATAGTATTGATAGGGATAAATTTATTAATGATTTATATGAACTTGGATATATAAATGCTCCTTTAGTTAGTAAAAGTGGAGAGATGGCTATTAGGGGATATGTTATTGATATTTTTCCTATTAGTGAAGATTCTCCGGTTAGAATTGAGTTTTGGGGTGATGATATTGATAGTATTAAATATTTTGATTTGGAGACGCAGCTTTCTAATGAAGAAATTAATAGTATTAATATTTATCCTTTTACGGAGTTTTTAATTGGCAAGAAAATAGATGATGATGTTATTAGAAAGCAGAAGTATTTACTTAATTATTCTAGTGATGTAGATGGTTTATGGGGTTATTTAGATGATCCGGTAATGTTTTATTATGATTATAATCAAATTACTACTAGTTATTCACTTCTTAGAGAGACAATACTAGGGTATGATGCAGAAGTCAATGATAGTATTAAAACTAATTATATGTATGATATAGATGATATTAAGATTAAAGATGTTATTTATATGATGGATATTGATAATTTAGTGGATAAAAAGATAAAGAGTTATAGTTATTTATCTTTTAATATTGATAATTATGCTGGTAATTTTGAAAAGATAAAAAGTGATTTAGATAAGTATTTATTAAAGGGTAAGACAATTATTTTATGTATAGATAAGAAACAGGTAGTTAAGAGAATTGTTAGTTATTTAGATATTAATGATGATGTTATATTAACTAATGAGAATGAGATTATTAAGGGTAAGATTAATATTATTAATAAGTATATTACGAGTGGTTTTATGTATGAAGACTATGTTGTAATATCTGTTAATGATTTATTTGGTAAGATAGAAGAAAAGAAAAAGAGTAAGAATAAGTTTAGAGTAGGTACGAAGATTAGTAATATTGATAATTTGGTTAAGGGTGACTATATTGTTCATATTGATCATGGTATTGGGATATATGGGGAACTTTGTTCTCTTACTAAGAATGGATTAAAGAAAGATTATATTAAGCTTATTTATGCTGATGGTGATGTTTTATATTTACCTGTAGAAAAGATTGATAAGATTAGTAAGTTTAGTGCTTCTGATGGGGCTTTAGTTAGACTTGATAGTTTATCAAGTGATAACTGGGAAAAGAAGAAGGCTAGAGTTAGAAAGAAGTTAGAGAGTATTGCTGGTGATTTAATGAAGTTATCTGTGGAAAGAGAAATGGCTAAAGGATATGCCTTTTCAGTTGATGATGAGAATCAGATTTTGTTTGAGAGTAAATTTCAGTATGAACCTACTTCTGATCAGATAAGAGCAACGGAAATTATTAAAAAAGCTATGGAAAGTGATAAGCCAATGGATATGCTTTTATGTGGAGATGTTGGTTATGGTAAGACAGAGGTTGCTTTTAGGGCTATATTTAAGGCTGTTAATGATGGTAAGCAGGTTGCTTATTTATGTCCGACGACTATTTTATCTAATCAACAATATAATTCGGCATTAGATAGATTTAGTGATTTTCCTGTTAATATTGCTTTGCTTAATAGATTTACTTCAGTTAAGAAACAGAATGAGATATATAGGAAATTAAAAGAAGGTAAGATTGATATTTTATTTGGTACTCATAAGTTATTAAATGATAAAGTAGATTTTAAAGATTTGGGATTACTTATTATTGATGAAGAGCAGAGATTTGGTGTTGTTCATAAAGAGAAGATTAAGAGATATAAGAATAATATTGATGTACTAACTCTTAGTGCTACGCCTATTCCTAGAACTTTACAGATGTCAATGTCTGGGGTTAGAGGTCTTGCTTTAATTGAGACTCCTCCGGAGAAGAGAAGACCTATTCAGACTTATGTAATACCTGAGAATAAGAATATTATTAAGGATGCTATATATAAAGAGTTATCGAGAAATGGTCAAGTATTTATGCTTTGTAATAATATTGATAAACTTGATAGTAGAATCTCATTTATTAATGAGATTGTACCGGAAGCTAAAGTAAGATATGCTCATGGTAGAATGAGTAAAGATGATATTGAAGATGTTATGAGTGATTTTATTAATCATGAATTTGATATTTTGCTTTGTACGACGATTATTGAGACTGGTATTGATATACCTAATGTTAATACTTTAATTATTCTTGATGCTGATAGATTTGGTTTATCACAGTTATATCAAATTAGAGGTAGAATTGGTAGAAGTGATAGGATTGGGTATGCATATCTTATGTATGATAATAGAAAAGAACTTAATGATTTGGCTGTTAAGAGACTTAATACTATTAAAGAATTTACCGAACTTGGTAGTGGATTTAAGATTGCTATGAGAGATCTATCAATAAGAGGTGCAGGGGATATTCTTGGTAGTGAACAGTCTGGTTTTATTGATAGTATTGGTATTGATTTATATTTAAAGATGCTTAAAGAAGAGGTTGATAAATTAAAGGGTATTAAGGTAGAAGAAGAAGATACTAATATTAAACCTTTAATTGAGGTTGAAACACATATTACTAATGAATATGCTCCGGATGATGAGATTAAGATTGAGATTCATAAGATGATTAATGATATTAATAGTGAAGAGGATATTATTAATCTTAAGAATGTACTTGAAGATAGATTTGGTAGAGTTACTGATGAGATGATTATTTATATGCATGAGGAATGGTTTGAGAAACAGGCTAAGATACTTGGTGTTAAGGAATCTAAACAGTCTAAGAACTTTATAGAAGTAGTACTTCCGATACTTACTTCATCTAAAATAGATGGAGAAAAGTTATTCTTTGATGCTTATGATATTAATAAGAACTTTAAGTTTTCTTATAAAGATAAAAAGATTCATATTATTTTAGATACTACTAAAAATGAGAAACATTTTATTTATTATTTAAATGAATTATTTGATAAGATTATTAAAGAAATAGAGAAGAATTAGAGATAATATTTATCTTTAATTTTTTTTAACCGCTATCGCTAACTCATTAACTATCGTTAATTCGCAGAAAGTCTTTTAGTGGAAGATTCCATTATATAGAGTTGATACTGGATAAATTGATTTTATTGACTTATACTTTAAATAGTGTATAATAATTTTATGGAGGGCTTTAAATTATACTAAATATGGAAGAAAATGTTTATTTATTTGTAGATAGTAGAGATATAAAAGAGGTTGATTTTCATCTTGTAGCATCAAAGGGAAAATATAATAGTTTTGTCAAAAGAGTTTTTCCTTCTTTGCAACACGATATAAAATATGAATATAAAGATATTGAACAGTATTTTATTGTTAATAGAGTTCCTGTTGATTTTAGAAAAATGGTTGTTATTTTACGTAGACCATTTACTTCAAATGTTGAGGCTGAAGAGTTATTTACTGGAATGCCTTTTAAAATTACTGGGTGTAATAGTTTTTTAAATTCTAAAATTAAAAAGAGCATTTTTGGTATTACTTGTTCTAATGATGTTGATTTTCATTATCATAAAATTGTATTTGATACTAGGGCAGTTTTTTTAGATATTGATGATGTCAAAAATTTTTATTTATCATTATTAGATAACTATCTATTTGAAGAGTATATTTTTTCTTTGAATTGTTTAATAGGATATGAATATACAATTGATAAAGAAAAAGCAAAAGCAAAAGTTAAGAAACTTGAATCATAATTATGGATAATATTTATCTTTAATTTTTTTTTAGGTGACCGCTAGTGCTAACTCATTAACTATCGTTAATTCGCAGAAAGTCTTTTAGTGGAAGATTCCATTATATAGAGTTGATACTGGATAAATTAATTTTGTTGACTTATATTTTGAATAGTGTATAATAATTTTATGGAGGTTTAGGAATAATGGTAAAGAGGGCAAAAAATATATATTTATTAATGGATAGAAGTGATGTAAAAGAATTAAAGTCTCATCCAATTGATGAGAATATAAAGGGGTTAATGAGGTTTCTTACAATACCAGAATATGACTATTTAGATACTGATAAATATTTTGAAAAAAATGGTATTCCAATAGAATTTAGAAAAATTGTAGTCATTTTACATAGACCGTTTACCTCAAATAAAGAAGCTGAAGAACTTTTTACTGGAATACCTTTTGATGTTTCTGGTTATACTAGATTTGTAAAAGATAGAAGTAAGCAGATGTTTAGTGGTAGAACATATGGTAGTAGAGGTATTATGTTTACAACGAAGGCTAATCTTGTTGATTTTGATAGTATTAGAATATTTTACTTATCTTTATTAGAAAATAATCTATTTGAAAAATATATTAATTCTGTGAATAATTTGTTTAAGGCTGATTATTCATTAGATGAAGTAAAAGGAAATATTAAAGTTAAAATATTAGAACTATAATTAAGGATAATATTTATCTTTAATTTTTTTAACCCCTTCGCTTGTACGTTACAATAAATTATTTTTCTATTGGCTTGTAGTTAGAGATTATATGTAATAATTAATATTTTATTGATTTCTGCAGTGGAAAAATATATAATATAACTGTAAGGGAGTGTATTATAAATGGGAAAATTTAAAGTAATAGAAAAACTAGAAGCAGCGATTGACTTTAATTTTGAGCATGGAAATAAAGAAAAAATATATAGATATTTAATAAATTTTGATGACAATAGAATAATTGAATGCATGACTATAATTCATTTAAATGATAATGAACCAATCGATGTTACTATTGAAATAAGTAATATGTATAATTGTATTGTTGGATGTAGATTTTGTGCTTCAGGTTCTTTGCCAGAAAGTAGGACTTTTTTAAAGGCAGAAGATTATTTAAAACAAGTTGAAATATGTATTAAAGAAAGTAATATTAACCTTAATGATTATCCTAAATTATATGTTGCATTCACTGGTATTGGAGAACCTTCTGTTGTTAAAGAAGAAGTTGCTAAAGGAATAATGCTTATAAAAGAAAGATATAATAATGTTGAAGTTAATATTGCTACTACTGGATTTGATAATAAATGTTTTGAGTATTGGAATAAACTAAATTTACCTATCAGATATTTTCAACTTCCATACTACTCTTGTGAAAAAGATAAGATTAAATATATTATCCAAAATGCACCAAAAGATTATGATTTAATCAATAATATTAAAGAAGCAATAAAATATAGAAAGAATCATAATGAGTGTAGAGTAAAAATTAATTATGTTGTTATGGAAGGAATAAATGATAGTGAAAAAGATGTTGAAAAAATGATTGAATATTTAAAAGAATTTAAGGATGACATTATAATTAAAGTATCATATTTAAATTATACAGAAAAATGTAAAGAAAATAATTTACATTCTCCATCTCAAAAGGAGATGCATAAAATATTAAACAGTATTAAACAGGCTGGATATGATTGTTATTTATTTGGAACTGAGAATAACACAGAATTAGGATGTGGTCAATTAGTTCAAAATTATATTTGTGATGAAAATTCTAAAAGTATACGTTCTCAGAATTTTATTAGAAAAAAAGTTATGAATTAGCAAAATGATTATTAAATAATGAAAATTAAGGATAATATTTATCTTTAATTTTTTTATATTATTTGTATAAATATTTAGTTATATGGAAGAATATAAAAGAGAAAGTTAAAGGTGATATTAATTGAAGACTACTGGTGTTATTAGAAGAATTGATGAACTAGGTAGAATTGTTATTCCTAAAGAGATTAGAAAGAATCTTAGAATTAAGAATGGAGAGAATTTAGAGGTATTTGTAGAAGGTGAATCTATCGTATTAAAAAAATATTCTCAGTTAGAGAATATTGAGAGTGTATCTGTTGATTATGTAGAAGCTTTTAATCAGATTATTAAACATAATATTATTGTTACGGATAGAGATAAAGTAATTGCAGTAGCAGGTCCTTTAAAGAAAAAATATTTAGGTAAAGAGATTAATGAATTTACTGAGAGAAGTATTGATAGGAGAGATTCTTTTTCGGAAAAACAAAAGAAGATGTTTAGTGTAATTAAAGATGAAGAAGATAATGGTTATTATACTTTTACATCGATTGTGGATAATGGGGATGCTATTGGTAGTGTTATTATTATTAGTACAGATACTCCTATTACGGATGTTGAAGATAAGATGGGTATTATTTTATCTAAATTACTTAGTAAACAATTCATAGATTAAAGTCTATGATTTTTTTGTCTATCAACAATACCTGTTGATAGATATATTTTTGTAAATATAATGATATAATTTATTCTAATAATTAAATAATTATGTTATACTTGTGTTAGATAGGTGGTTATATTTATGGAAGATATTGTGAATAAATTAAAAGAAAAGACTATATCTTATATAGAAAAGAAGGTGTAAATAATGAATAAATTATTGTTAATAATTGATTTGCAAAAGGGATTTATAAATGATAATACCAAAGAAATTCCTAATGCTATAGAAGAATTACTGAATAAAAATATATTTAATAATGTTGTATTTACTAAATATATAAATGATGAAGATAGTATATTTTATAAGAAATTAAATTATAAAGGATGTATGTCTTTAGAAGATAGAAATATTGTAATAGATACTAAAAATTATAAAATAATTGAAAAAAGAGGATATACAGCTTTAAATGATAAACTAAAAGATTATATAAAAGATAATAATATTGAAGAAATATATTTATGTGGATTAGATACTGATGCTTGTGTATTAAAGACTTCTATTGACTTATTTGAAAATGATTATAATGTTAAAGTAATAAAAGATTTATGTATGAGTCATTCTGGGATAGAAATGCATGATAGTATTATTAATATTTTAAATAAAATGATTGGTAAAGATAATGTTATAGATGTTGAGGAGTTATAGAAATGTATTTAAAAGAAATAATAGAAAGCTTTGGAGATAAGAAAATAAAAATATATATTGATATGGATGGGGTAGTAGCAGATTATGATGTTGGAAAACCAGATAATTTTGAAAAGAAAAGGCCATTATATACTTCGATTGATAAGTTGAAAGAAATATCTTTTATGGATAATGTTAGTTTATATATTTTATCTATTACGAGAAAGAATATTGGTATAGAAGAAAAAAATATATGGTTAGATAAATATATGCCTTTTATTGATAAGAATAATAGATTTATTCTTTCTAAAGAAGAAGTAAGAAAGTCTTCTAGTGAATTGAAAGTAGACTTTTTGAAAAATATTAAAAGAGAAGATGAAGTAATAATACTAATAGATGATGATCCTTTAATTTTAAAGAGTGTTATGGATAATGTTAATGATATTGTACTACTAAAAGATACTGTTTTAGTAGATTAATAAAGTATTTGTATTAGAAAGTTGGTGCAATAGATGAATGAATATTTATTAGAACTAAAAAATAAATATGGATATAGTGATCAATTACTAGGATTTTTAAGTCAGTTAATTCCCAATTTAATTAATTATTATGGTGAAGAATATAGAGATATTATTATTTCTGCAATATCAAATTGTGAAATACATTTTCAAAGTAAAGATGAGGATCCTAAAACATTCTTAAACTCATATTTTTGTATTAATAAGGAATGGAAAATACCAAGTCTTGGTGGTGCATTTTATCATAATGAGATTATGATTAAAGATGGTCAAGTTGTTGCTAAACCTATTATCTATTTAAGGAGAATTTATCAAGGTATTTATAAACCTTTTGATTTTAATGATGATAAACAAGTTAATACTTTAATTCATGAAATATGCCATTTAATTAAAGGATATTGTAAATTGAAAACAGATGGTGAAAAGATAATAGATAGAACAGGTCTTATGAAAGATACTTATTCATATAGTCTAGAAAAGGGTATTATCGAAGAAAAAAATGAAATGGTAGGGATTGAAGAAGCATTAAATGATGTAGAAACAGAACAAATACAGGAAATAATGACTGGTAGAAAACAAGAGGTATTATCATATAGAACTGCTGGAAAATGTGTAATGAGATTATTAGAACATAAGGACATTGCAAAAGTAATTAGAATTTCACAATTTAGTGGTGATGATAGCTGGACTCAATATCTTGGTGAAGAACAAAGCAAATTATTAATAGAAAATTTTGATGTTTTAGTTAATTCAATGTAGGTTTCTTTTAGTGAAATTAATACAAAAGAAAAGAGAGAATTATTGTATAAAAAAAGAGAAATTGCACAAGAAAATATAGATGAATTTGTTGATAATTATTATTCAAGGCAGGAGGCAATAAAGAGATGAAAGTACAAGTAATAGGAACGGGTAGTATGTGGACTAAGTGTAATAGTGCTTCATATTTGATAGATAATGATATTATGATCGATTTTCCAAATGGTGCATGTAAATATTTATATCGAAATAATATTAATCCAAGTAGTATTGATTATATATTACTTACTCATTTTCATGGTGATCATTATTTTGATATACCATTTTATATTTTAAATAAATCTAAAAGTGATAATAAGAATATTAATATTTTTTGTTCTAAAGAGGGAAGAGGTAAAATAAATAAAATTGGTAATTTAGCATTTCCTAATTCTTTTAAAGATGCCTCTAGAGAAACTAATATTAAGTATGAATTTAATAATAACTTTAAAATTAAAGATTATGAGATAAGTAAATTATTAGTAGATCATGGTAGAATGAAGCCTGCTTATGGTTATATTTTTAAAGATAATGATAAATATATAGGATTTACTGGAGATACTTCATTATGTAGTAATGTAGAATATATGGCTAGTAAATGTAATTATTTATTTTGTGATTGTATGTTTGTTAAAGGAACTAGTAAACATATGGGAATAGATAATTTAGAATATTTATCTTCTAAATATTCTAGTTGCATATTTGTAGTTAGTCATCTAGAAGATGAAACCAGAGAAATATTAAATAAGAAGAATATCAAAAATATTATTGTTCCAGATGATTATTATGTTTTAGAAGTTTAAATTATTTTGTATTAAACAAAAATAGAAGAATCTTCTTGTAAATGGCTATGGAGGATTAACTTGTTAATCCGGGTAGCGAAGCGGTTAAATAAAAAAAGGTATTGTAAAATATATAATTATATGGTAAAATCTTGTTGTAAAGCGATGAAGGAAAGAGTAATATTAAGTAATTTATAGAGAGTCTATGATGGTGGAAAATAGATAATGAAAGGTATCATAAATGGTTCTGGAGCTGTTATATCTAATAGGTGTAAACGGTAGCGCGTTATAGCTTAATGAGTTAAAGAAGTAAGGTGGTACCACGGATATATTTCGTCCTTTGTGTTACTATCTTTTTTTATGAAAAAAGTAATTAGAAGTTTTAAAAAAGGAATGGTGATAATAATGAATAAAAAATTTTATATTAGTACCGCAATTGCTTATACTAGTGCTAAACCTCATATTGGTAATACTTATGAAATAGTACTTACTGATGCTATTGCTAGGTATAAAAGATTAAGTGGGTATGATGTTTATTTTCAGACTGGTACTGATGAACATGGTGAAAAGATAGAGATTAAGGCTAAAGAAAAAGGGGTTAGTCCTCAGGAATATGTTGATGAAATTGCTGGAGAAATTAAAAATATTTGGGATATTATGAACACTAGTTATGATAGATTTATTAGAACTACGGATAAGAATCATGAAAGAGTGGTACAAGATATTTTTAAGAAATTATATGATCAAGGAGATATTTATAAAGGTGAATATAAGGGTTTATATTGTACTCCTTGTGAATCCTTTTGGACGGAGAGTCAACTAGTAGATGGAAAATGTCCTGATTGTGGAAGAGAAGTTCATGAGTCTAGTGAAGAAGCATATTTCTTAAGAACTAGTAAGTATTCTAAGTGGTTAGAAGATTATATTGAAAGTCATCCTGGATTTATTGAACCAGAATCTAGAAAAAATGAAATTATGAATAATTTTATTAAACCAGGATTACAAGATTTATGTGTATCTAGAACTTCTTTTAAATGGGGTATTCCTGTATCCTTTGATACTAATCATGTAGTCTATGTATGGATTGATGCACTATCTAATTATATTACTTTCTTGGGATATAATGTAGATGGTGAACTAGGTGAAGAATTTAAGAAGTATTGGCCATGTGATGTACATATTATTGGTAAAGATATTCTTAGATTTCATACGATATATTGGCCTATTATGCTTCATTTATTAGGATTAGAACTTCCTCATAAGATATTTGGTCATCCTTGGCTTTTATTTGCAAGTGATAAGATGAGTAAAAGTAAAGGTAATATTACTTATGCTGATGATTTAGTTAATGAGTTTGGAGTAGATGCTGTTAGATTTTATATGTTACATGAAATTCCTTTTGCTTCAGATGGTAATTATACGAGAGAATTATTAATAGAGGCTATTAATGGAAATCTTGCTAATGTACTTGGTAATTTAGTTAATAGAACAATTGGTATGGCTAATAAGTATTTTGATGGTGTTATTACTAATACTAATGTAAGTGAAGATATTGATACTGAGTTTAAGAATTATGTACTTGGTAAGAAGAGTATTATAGATGAAAAAATGGATAATCTTAGAGTAGCGGATGCTCTTGAAGAAGTTATAGATTTATTTAGAAGGTGTAATAAGTATATTGATGAAACTACTCCTTGGGTTTTAGCAAAGGAAGATAGTAAGAAAGATAGACTATCTACTGTTATTTATAATTTAGTTGAAGGTATTAGAATAGGAACAGTACTACTGCAGGCCTTTATGCCTGAGACTAGTGAGGAAATCTTCTATCAAATTAATACTGAGTTAAAAGACTTTGATAGTATAGAAGATTTTGGTGGATATAAGTCTGGTACTAAGGTTAATAAGCCTGAAGTTTTATTTCAAAGAATAGAAAATTAATTATAATAAAAAGCACTTTATTTTTTAGTGCTTTTTTCATTTTCAGTTATTTTATCAATGTATTTTCTAAATTCTTTTGCTTTTTTCTTGTCTTCTTGTGTAGTTGGTACTTTTATATTTAATACTTTTACATCTTGGTATTCATTCCATCTATTTGACATGAATAATTTGTTCATTTCAACACCTCTTTATTTGATTATAAAGTATTTTTATTTTATAATCAAATTAATATTACAAAATATGTCAATAATCATGTAAAATTAAAAAAATGATATTTACAGAGAAATAATTATATGGTATATTTTGAGAGTAGTGCCCTAAAAAAAAGAAAAGGAGATAGAAGGGTTATGCTTGATACTAAGAGTATGCATATTAAGAAATTGTCTTATGTATTTATATTGTTATTAGTTATTTTAGCTTTATTTAATAAGAATAGGATTGATTATATTTATTTAGGGTTTATTTTTATTCTTATTTTAAAATTTTGTATTGAAAGATTTAGAAAATAATTGTACTATGGTTATAGTATGATTTTTTTATTGGAGGGAAAGATATGTATATAGATACACACTGTCATTTATATAAGGAATATTATAATAATATAGATGATGTTATTAAAGAAAGTATGGA
>CAMODE010000043.1 GCA_946611235.1 uncultured Caryophanales bacterium
AATTCTCAAACTAAAAGCACATATATTTATTAAAGAAAGGATATATTTATATAGAACTTGTCTCAAACTAAAAACACGCATTAATTCTCAAACTAAAAACACGTCTATAAAAAAACGTGCATTTAAAATGAGAATTGAGAAAATTTAAGAAAAATAGCCTAAATTTAAGAAAAATAGCCTAAATTGTTGACAAAAACATAAAATAATAGTAAAATCATTATCGGTACATGGGTTTTTACTATTTAGATATTGGGACCATTTAAATAGGGAAAAACTAATATTAAAATATATGAAGGAGAATAAAATGAAAAGCACATTTATGCAAAGTAAAGAAACAGTTACTAGAGATTGGTATGTTATTGATGCAAAAGATATGCCACTTGGTAGAGTAGCTAGTAAAGCAGCAGTCCTTTTAAGAGGTAAACATAAAGTAACATATACACCTCATGTTGACTGCGGAGATTATGTTATTATCGTTAATGCTGATAAAGTATTATTAACAGGTAATAAATTAGAAGACAAGATGTATTATGATCACTCAAGATATGTTGGTGGTTTAAGAGAAAGAACTGCTAAAGAAATGAAAGAAAAATATCCAGTAGAAATGATGGAAAGAGCTGTTGAAGGAATGCTTCCACATAATAGATTAGGAAGAAGTATGTACAAGAAATTATTTGTATATGCAGGTGAAAATCATCCACATACTGCTCAACAACCTAAAAAACTAGAACTAGGAGGAAATAAATAATGGCTAAAGAAAAAAGAAGTTTTTATGGCACAGGAAGAAGAAAAGGTGCTGTAGCTAGAGTTACATTAACTCCAGGAACTGGTAAAATAACTGTAAATGGTACAGATGTAAATGAATACATGCCATTTGATGTATTAGTAATGGACCTTAAACAACCATTAGTAGTAACTAAAAATGAAGAATCTTTTGATGTAGATGCTAATGTTACTGGTGGTGGATTTTCAGGTCAAACAGGAGCAATTAGACTTGGTATTACAAGAGCATTATTAGAATATGATAAAGATAATGCTGCTAATGAAGATTCATATAGAAGAATTCTTAAAGCTAATGGATTTGTAACTAGAGATCCAAGAGTTAAAGAAAGAAAGAAATATGGTCTTAAAGGTGCAAGAAGAGCTCCACAATTTAGTAAGAGATAATATTATAAAGTCCAATTTATTTGGGCTTTTTTTTGGTTTAACCGCTTCGCTTCCCGGATTAACTTATGTTAATCCTCCATTATCCTTTACTAGAAATATCTAGTATTAATAATAATATGCAAAAAAGCCGAAAAAGGCTGTTATTGACATAAAATAGGTATAAAAACGTAAAATTATGTCGATAACTTGCATTTTCGGGCTTTTTTTGATATATTAAAGATGGGTGAGATAATATGAAAGTATACAATAGAGAAAACTATTTAAAGAAAATCAGAGGGTTTTATGATGATCCAGAAACGATAAAAGTAATAACAGGAATAAGAAGGTGCGGTAAATCTTACTTATTAGAGATGGTAAAAAATGAATTGTTAGAAAAAGGAATAAAAGAAAAAAACATAATTGATATTAAGTTAGATAAAAGGCCATATATTGGTATAAAAACTCCTAAACAATTGGAAGAACTTATTGACTCATTTATTAAAGATAAGGAATTTAAATATTTGTTTATTGACGAAGTACAAAACGTAAAAAATTTTGAACCAGTAATAGAAGCATATAGAAATGAAAATAATATATCTATATTTATAACAGGATCCAATTCTTATCTATTATCAGGAGAATTAGCTACTAAACTAACTGGAAGAAAAATAGAAATAGAAATGTTACCTCTAAATTTTTATGAGTATATCGAAATGAAAAAGTTTTATAAAAAAGATATTAATTTAAACATATATGCTGAATTTCAAGAGTATATTAAAAATGGTGGCTTTCCAGGAGCAATAAAGTATGATAACATTGAAGATAAAATTAGATATGTACAAAACATAATATCGGATATTTTTAAAAAGGATATTAAACCAAATGAAAAAATAAAGAATATTGATTTATTTGATTCAATACAAAGATTTGTAATAAATAATTTTGGCTCTATGATATCAATAAGCAGTATAAAAGAATATTATAGTAGTAAAAAAATAAGTATTGATGATAGAACAATTGAAAGGTATATTTCAATTTTAGAAAATGCAAAGATAATATATAGATGTGATACTTTTGATATTAAATCAAAGGAAGTTTTAAATGGTGAAAGAAAATACTACTTGGCAGATACAAGTATATATTTTGCATTTAATACCGATAACAGAATAAATTTTGGACCAATACTTGAAAATATTTTGCATAACTATTTAATGAGTAAAGATTATAATTTAAGTGTCGGTAAAATAGGAAAATTAGAGTGTGATTTTATAGCAAGAAAGGGAAATGAAAATTACTATTATTTGCAAGTATCAAAAAATATAGATAACGAAAGCACAGAAGAAAGAGAATATAGACCATTTTATGAAATAAGAGATATGTATCCAAGGTATTTATTTTTGTTAGATTTTATAATTAATAAAAATGTAGATGGAGTAAAAAATATAAATATTGTTGATTTTATTGTAAATAATGAAGAATTATAGAGTATGGTGATAAAAATGTATGGATGCATAATAGGAGACTTAGCAGGTAGTATTTATGAATTTGACCAAACAAAGAAAGTACATAATGTAAAAATAAATAATATCATTGAAGATAATTCTTTTTATAGTGATGATACTATTCTTACAATTGCTGTACTAGAAGCAATTCTAAATGATAGAGACTATGATAAATATTTAAGAAAATATATAAGAGAATATTCAGATTATAAACCAAACTTTAAACCATATTTTAAGTATCCTTTTTCTCCTAATACAATGAAGTGGGGAAGAGATAATACTATTGGTACAAGCACTGGTAATGGTGCTATGATGCGTATTTCACCAGTAGGATATATGTTTGATACCGAAGAAGAAGTAATCGAAAATGCAAGGACTGTTACTATCCCTTCACATAATAGTAGGGAAGCTATCGATTCTGCAACAAAAGTAGCACTAATTATTTTCTACTTACGTAAAGGATTAACGCTAAAAGAAATATACAATAAATTAAATATTGATGTAAAATATACTCCCTTTACTAAATTTAATTATACATGTAGTGAAACAATAGATAATTGCTTATATGTACTATATAATTCAATTAGTTTTGAAGATGCAATAAGAAAAGCAGTCTATCTAGGAGGAGACACTGATACTAATGCTGCTATTGTCGGATCAATGGCAGAAGCTCTCTATGGAATAAAACCTAGTTTAATAGAAGAAGCAAATAAAAAGTTACCAGATAATTTCAAAAAAATATTACAAAAAAGTAAATACAATAAATAAACTAGAGGTATTTTACCTCTTTTTTTGATATAATAAAAGAAGGAGAAAAATATGCATAGATGTAAATGGTGTAATTTAAATAATGAAAAATATATTGAGTATCATGATAAAGAGTGGGGAGTATTAAATCTAGAAGATAAATATCTATTTGAAATGCTTTTACTAGAATCCTTTCAAGCAGGATTATCCTGGGAGTGTGTTCTAAATAAAAGAGATAGTTTTAGATTTGCTTATGATAATTTTGATATTGATAAAGTAATTAATTATAATGAAGATAAGATAAATGAATTATTAAATAATAAATATATTATTAGAAATAAATTAAAGATAAAAGCAAGTATTAATAATGCTAAGATATTTAAAAGTATTGTTAGTGTTTATGGTAGTTTTGCTAATTACTTAAATACCTTTACTAATGGTAAAATACTATATGAAGTAGGAAAAACTACTAATGAATTTTCTGATACTATATCAATGGATTTAAAGAAAAGAGGTATGACCTTTGTTGGAAGTACAATTATATATTCTTATCTTCAAGCTATCGGAATAATTAATTCTCATGAAAAAGAGTGCTTTAAGTATAAAAATAATTTATAAATATATTGACATAATGTACTATATAATGTATTATTGTATTATGCAAGTAATACAATAATAGGAAGGAAAAAGACATGGAGTTTAATTTTAATAATGAAAGTCCAATATATATACAATTAGTAGAAACATTAATGCTAGCTATTGTAAAGGAAGAATATCCTATAGGAAGCAAGCTTCCTTCGGTAAGAGAACTTGCTCTTATGGCTAAGGTAAATCCAAATACAATGCAAAAAGCCTTAACTGAGTTAGAAGAAATGGGACTTATATATACGGAAAGAACAAATGGTAAGTATGTAACAGAAGATAAAAAATTAATCAAAGAGACCAAAGATAAACTTGCTAAAGAAATCGTAAATAAGTATATAACTAGTATGAATAATATTGGCTTTACCAAAGAAGAAACTCTTTTCTACTTGCAGACAATAGGAGGAAAATAATGTTATTAGAGTGTAAAAATGTTACTAAGAAATTTGATAAGAAAGTAGTATTAGATAATATTAACTTAAAGATCGAAAAAGGTAAAATATATGGCTTACTTGGTAAGAATGGAGCAGGTAAATCGACTTTAATTAAATTAATAAATGACTTATTAACTATAGATGAAGGAGAAATACTATTTAATGGTAAACCTATTGGAATATTCTCTAAATCTCATATATCATATTTACCAGAAAGAACATATCTAGATAAAGATATGAAAGTAGAAAGTGTAATAAAATACTTTGAAGAGTTTTATGAAGATTTTAATACTAAGAAAGCTTATAAGTTATTAAAAGATTTAGATTTAGATAAAGATAAAAAAATATCTAAGATGTCTAAAGGTATGCAAGAAAAATTACAATTAATATTAGTAATGTCTAGAGAGGCAGAACTTTATATCTTAGATGAACCACTAGGAGGAGTAGACCCTGCAACTAGAGATTATATCCTAGATACAATACTATCTAATTTTAAAGAAGGAAGTAGTGTTATCATATCTACGCATTTAATATCAGATATTGAAAGAATACTAGATAATGTCATCTTTATCGATAAAGGAAAAATAATCTTAACAGAAGATGCAGACAAGTTAAGAGAAAAAGAAAAATCATCTATTGATGAAATCTTCAGGAGGTCTTTTAAATGTTAAAGAAATTAATTAAATATGATTTATTATGGATAAATAAAATAATGCTAATATATTTTTCTATATCAATTATTATATGTACTTTAACTAGAATATCTAGTTTACATACTAGTTCATCTATTGGTAATATTATTTATCAAATATTAAAAGGAGTATCAATATCTTGTTTTGCCTCAGTATTAATAAATAGTGTTATAAGAGTATGGGTAAGATTTAGAAATAGTATTTATAAAGATGAATCATATCTAACACATACTCTTCCTATTAGTAAGAATACTTTATATAATTCTAAAATATTATCATCTATTATTTCTGTACTAATATCACTTATAGTAATTATAATTAGTTTTATTATAGCTTTTTTAAATAAAGATATCATTAATACTATCAAGATAATTTTTAATAATAGTTTTATTATTATTGGTATGATATTGACAGTTATTTTAGAAATAATATATATGTCTTACTGTGGTATAATGGGAATATTATTAGGAAATAGTTCTAATAATAATAAAACATTAAAATCAGTATTTATTGGTATATTATTATATTTTGTTATGCAATTAATTATACTTGGTATTATTTATATTATAGGATTCTTTAATACTGATATTGGTCTTTTATTTAAAGAATATACTACTACTATTATGGATAGTTCCTTTAAATCTCTAATTTTACTAGTGGACACTTTATATCTAATAATTATAACTATATTATATTTTATTGGTAAAAAAATATTTAATAAAGGAGTTAATGTAGAATAATTAACTTCTTTTAATATAACCGCTTCGCTAACGGATTAACGATAGTTAATCCGCGGAAATCCTTTATTAGATAATTCTAGTATAAATATAAGTTTCAAAGATATAAAAAAAGATAAACAAGTTGCATTTTTATAAAAAAAATAATATAATGTATATGGAAAGAGAAAGAGTCCATAATAAAAAATGGACAACACCTGTTTGCAAGGTGTTCTCTCCATATTGTTGGCATAGAGGCACCCCCTGGGTGCCTCTTTGTTTATTTTGTATGATTCTTCTTACTTATTACAGCAAGAAGAATTAGTACTGTCAAGGTATAAGCCAAGACAAGTTCCACTTACTAAAACCCCCTTCATTAGTTGATTTTTTCAGCATACAATCACTCCTCCTTTCACAACTAAAAGTATGCAAAAATTGG
>CAMODE010000044.1 GCA_946611235.1 uncultured Caryophanales bacterium
CATAAAATTTATTTGGAAGAAAGAGGTGGAATTATGAATAAAATAGAGCCTAAGACACTATCTGGATTTATGGAATTATATCCTAATGAACAAATAGTATTTAATAATATGAAGAAAGTAATTGAAGAAACATATCAAAGTTATGGATTTTATCCATTAGATACTCCAGTTATAGAGTCATCTGATGTATTACTAGCTAAAGCAGGAGGAGAGACCGAAAAACAAATATATCGTTTTACTAAGGGAGATAATGATTTATCACTTAGATTTGATTTAACGGTACCTCTAGCTAAATATGTAGCTAAAAGATATAATGAGCTTACTTTTCCTTTTAAAAGATACCAAATAGGTAAGGTATATCGTGGTGAAAGACCACAAAAGGGAAGATTTAGAGAGTTTTATCAATGCGATATCGATGTTATTGGAGATGAATCATTATCCTTAATGTTTGATGCTGAAATGCCTAGTATTATCTATGATATCTTTAAGAAACTAAATATTGGAGACTTTGTAATTAGAATAAATAATCGTAAAGTACTAGGAGGCTTCTTTGAATATTTAGAATTAACTGATAAAATAACTGATATTTTAAGAATAATTGATAAATTAGAAAAGATAGGTACGGATAAAGTAATTAGTCTTCTAGAAGAATTATCTATTCCTAAAGATAAGATAGATAAAATAATTAACTTTATAAATATTAAAGGAACTAATAATGAAAAGATAAATTCATTAAAAGAAATGAATATTAATAATGATAACTTTATAACTGGTTTAAATGAATTAGAAACAGTTATTAATACAATGAAGTTAATGGAAATAAATGAAGATAATTTTGAGATAGATTTAACAATAGCTAGGGGACTTGATTATTATACTGGTACGGTATATGAAACTATTCTTAAAGATTATCCCGGAATAGGTAGTGTATGTTCTGGTGGAAGATATGATGATCTAGCGGGCTTCTATACTGATAAGAAGTTACCAGGAGTAGGTATATCTATTGGACTTACTAGATTATTTGACCAGTTACTTGATAATAATATTATAAATATAAATGAAGCATCTATTACTGATATGCTTATTGTACCATTCTGTGAAGACTATGAATATATCTTCAAAGTATATAATACACTAAAGAAAAATAATATCAAAGTAGATATCTGTTATATGGATAAAGGATTTAAACAAAAAATGAAATATGCTAATAAGATAAATGCTAAGTATGTTATTCTAATAGGAGAAGATGAAATAAAAGAAAATGTTATATCTCTAAAAGATATGGTAACAGGAGAGCAAGAAAAACTAACTATTGAAGAGTTATTAGAAAGGAAACTATAATATTAGTTTCTCTCTTTATTTATAAGGTTTTATATAATAATAAATTAGCAAAATACTATTGACTAATAAAGAAAACTATGGTAAAATTTATTTTGTCAATGGCGGAATTGGTGAAGTGGTTAACACGGTGGATTGTGGTTCCATTATGCGTGGGTTCGATTCCCACATTCCGCCCCATTTTAATATGTCGATGGGGACATGACTTATATAAATATTATATAGAGAGTTACTGGTTGGTGAAAAGTAATTAATAAATATATTAGTTTCTACCTCGGAGTGAAATTTAATAAATTTCCGGTGAATAACCGTTATCAAAAATAAGTAAAATAAAAGGATGGTACCGTCTTATAAGACTCCTTAAGTGTACCATTCTTTTTTCATTAGGAGGCTCTTTTATGAATAATTTAAGTAAATATGAAGAAGATAAAGTAAAATCAATTAAATGTGAATATGATAAAGCCTTATATTTAGTATCCTGCTTATTTAAAAATATTAAAGATAAAGCTGGAGAACCATATATTAACCATTTAATAAGAGTAAGCGTTGGTGTCGAAGAAAAAGATACTAAAGTCGCCGCTCTTCTTCATGATACAGTAGAAGATATACCTGGTATGAGTTTTAATTATTTAAAAGAATTAGGTTTTAATGATAATGTTTTAAGTATAGTTAAAATAGTTACTAAAGATAAAGTAAATAAAATACCATATCATGATGAAATAAGCAGAATTCTTTCTAGTAGTAATATAGAGGCTATTAAATTAAAATATGCTGATATGTCAGATAACTATAATAGTGAAAGATTAAAATTATTAGAGGAAAAAACAAGAATAAGATTAGAAAATAAATATAAAAATGAAATAATAAGAATAAAAAAATATTTGGAGGAATACTATGAGAGAAATTAAATTAAATACAATTTATAGACATTTTAAAGGAGATAAATATCTAGTAATGGATATTTGTAATTGATTCTGAAACAGGAAGAAAAATGGTACTATATAAAGGATTATATGGAAACTTACCTTGTTATGTAAGACCCTTGGATATGTTTTTATCCGAAGTAGACCATGATAAGTATCCAGAAATAGAGCAGAAATATCGCTTTGAAGAAATAACTATTGATAGTGTAAAGAAAGTATTAAAAAAATAAATGAATAAAGGAGAATAATTATGATAGATATTAAGTTAATAAGAGAAAACCCAGATTTAGTAAAAGAAAATATTAAGAAGAAATTTCAAGATGAAAAATTACCATTAGTAGATACTGTCTATGAGCTAGATAAAGAGTATCGTAGTATTAGAGTAGAAGCTGATACTAATCGTAAGAATAGAAATGATATTAGTGGTGAAATAGGTAATTTAATGCGTGAAGGTAAGAAAGAAGAAGCTCTTGCTTTAAAAGAAAAAGTCGTTGAAATAAATAAAGCACTAGAAGACTTAGAGGTAAGAGAAAAAGAACTTGAAGAAAAAATTAGAACTATTATGTATAAAATTCCTAATATTATTGATAGTTCAGTACCTATAGGTAAAGATGATAGTGAGAATGTTGAAGTAGAAAGGTTTGGAGAGCCTACTACTTTAAACTATGAAATACCATATCATGCTGATATTATGAATATTTATAACGGTCTTGATAAAGATGCATCAGGAAGAACTAGCGGCAATGGCTTCTATTACTTAATGGGAGATATGGCAAGATTATCTAGTGCGATGCTATCTTATGCTAGAGATTATATGATAAACAAGGGATTTATCTACTGTATACCACCATTTATGATAAAGAGTGATGTTGTAAATGGGGTAATGTCTTTTGCCGAGATGGATGCTATGATGTATAAAATAGAAGGAGAAGACTTATACTTAATAGGTACTAGTGAGCACTCAATGATTGGTAAATTTAAAGGAGAACTATTAAAGAAAGATAATCTTCCTATAACTATGACATCTTATAGTCCATGCTTTAGAAAAGAAGTAGGAGCTCATGGTATTGAAGAAAGAGGTATATATAGAGTACATCAATTTGAAAAACAAGAAATGATAGTTCTATGTGACCCAGAAGAGTCAATGGATTGGTATAATAAAATGTGGAAGTACACTGTTGAAGTATTTAGAAATATGAATATTCCAGTAAGACAATTAGAGTGTTGTTCTGGTGATCTAGCAGACCTTAAAGTAAAATCATGTGATATTGAAGCATGGAGTCCAAGACAACAAAAATACTTTGAAGTAGGTTCGTGTTCTAATC
>CAMODE010000045.1 GCA_946611235.1 uncultured Caryophanales bacterium
CAAGACAATATTAAACAAGTAAAGAAAAAAGATGTAACATTTTTACTGAAAATTAGCTATAGGATAATTTATTTTATATATGTAACATTTCTTCTGAAAAATAAGCCGTAATTTATGTAACATTTTTACTGAATAATCAGAGAGTCTTTTCTTTTGAAATAAAAATACTTTATATTTAGAAAAAATCTTATAAAATAAATAATACGTACAGTTGTTAATTATTTTATAAGGGAATAATGATAAAAAGGCGAACACTAATTAAAATTATAATTTACAAAAAATATTATTTTTTACATTTTGGGAAACATCATTTTATTTAAAAATAAGATTTTTTAGAAAATAATTTACAAGTACAAATTAATATAAATATATTTAAAGACTTATTTTATAAGCATTTGAGCAGTATAATAGACAAAATAAATTAATTAAAAAATGATAAAAAAATCAAAATCTTGTAGTTTTTTATTTTTTAAAAAAACTAAAAATGCAATTTTTATAAAAAGCGAACAAAAAGTATTGACAAGGCATATTTCTCTGTTATATAATGTTGACTGTAGGATAAAGAAAGGAAGTAAATTTATGACAGATGTGTTAGAAAAGTTAGAGAATTTAGAAGTAATTAAAAGAAATGGTAAGAAAGTATCTTTTGATGAAACTAAAATAGCTCTTACTATTAAAAAGGGATTTGACAGTATTATCCTTGAGGATGATGAAAAGAAATATACTGAGAAAGATATTCAAAAAGTATATAAAGAGGTTATTAAGAAAATTGAAAAAGAGTATTTACCTTTAGGTAAAATCAAAATAGAGCAGGTGCAAGATTTAATTGAAGATAATCTTAAGAAATATAATTATGATGATGTTCTTGAATCTTTTTCGGAATATAGAAAGAGAAGAGCCGCTGCGAGAGAAGCATTTAGGGATGACAAGAATATGGCTAGACTTCAAAAGAGTATTGAGGGATTAGGACTTAAAAGTGCTAATGAAGAGGACTCTAAGAGAGAAAATGCTAATATTGATGGTAATACTGCTATGGGAACAATGCTTCAATTTGGTAGTACTATTTCAAGAGCATTTACTGAGACTTATTTGATGAAGAAGAAATTTGCAGAAGCTCATGATAATGGCGATATTCATATTCATGATATGGATTTTGAAGCTATGGGTACAACAACTTGTTGTCAAATAGATTTAGCTAAGTTATTTAAAAATGGCTTTTCTACTGGACATGGATTTTTAAGAGAACCTAATAGTATTATTAGTTACAGTGCTTTAGCTGCTATTGCTATTCAGGCTAATCAAAATGATCAACATGGTGGTCAATCGATACCAGCCTTTGATTACTATATGGCTCCTGGAGTATTAAAAACTTTTAAGAAACAATTTAAACAAGCTGTATATGAACTACTTGAATTTACTGATTTTATTAGTTTTGTTAATATGGATAGAGTTGAAAGGGAAATAGATAAATTATCTAGTATTGATATTGATATTGAAGTATTTGAGCCTATCTATAAAGAAAGCAGTGAAGTTAAGAAGATTTTTGAAAAGGGATATGAAACAGCTTATAAGAAAACTAATAGAGAGACATATCAAGCTATGGAAGCCTTTATTCATAATTTGAATACAATGCATTCAAGAGCAGGAGCCCAAGTGCCATTTTCTTCTGTTAACTTTGGTACTGATACTTCTCCAGAAGGAAGAATGGTTATTAAGAACTTTTTACTTGCTACGGATGCTGGTTTAGGAAAGGGAGAAACTCCTATATTTCCTATATCAATATTTAAATTAAAGAAAGGTGTAAGTTATGAGCCTGAAGATCCTAACTATGATTTATTTAAGTTAGCATGTAAAGTATCGGCTAAGAGATTATTTCCTAACTTTTCGTTCTTGGATTCTTCATTTAATAAACCATATTTTAAAGGAGATTATACAACAGAAGTTGCATATATGGGATGTAGAACTAGAGTTATGGCTAATGTTGTCGATGAGGATAAGGCTGTTACGGTAGGTAGAGGCAATTTATCGTTTACTTCAATTAATCTTCCAAGGCTTGGTATTAAGCATGGACTTGTAAGAAATGATAAAACTGATATGAAAGGTTTCTATGAAGAACTTGAGAGTTTAATGGATTTAGTTAAAGATCAATTACTTGAAAGATTTGAAATCCAATGTAATAGAAGACTATATAATTTCCCATTCTTATTAGGGCAAGGAGTATGGATTGATTCAGATAAATTAAAACCTAATGATAGACTTAGAAAGATACTTAAGCATGGTACTTTGTCTATTGGTTTTATTGGACTTGCAGAATGTCTTAAAGCTTTAATTGGTAAACATCATGGTGAAAGTGATGAAGCTCAAAAGCTTGGCCTTGAAATTGTTGAGTTTATGAGGAAAAAATGTGATAGTTATGCTAAAGAGTATAAGCTTAACTTCACACTACTTGCTACTCCTGCTGAAGGATTATCTGGTAGATTTATTAATATTGATAAAGCTGTATATGGCAAAATTAAAGGTATTACCGATAGAGAATATTATACTAATTCATTCCATGTACCAGTATATTATAATATTTCAATAGTTAATAAAATTAAGAAAGAGGGACCATATCATAAATTTACTAATGCTGGCCATATTAGTTATATTGAATTAGATGGTGATACGACAAATAATTTAGAAGCATTTGAGAAGATTGTAAGAACAATGTATGAAAATGATATGGGATATGCTGCAATTAATCATCCAGTAGATAGAGATCCTGTTTGTGGATATACTGGTGTAATTGGTGATGTTTGTCCTGGATGCGGAAGAAGGAACTTTGAAGCTGTTCCTGTAGATAGGGTTAATGAATATAAAAATAGTTGTAATTGTTAAATAAAAGAAAAGGAGTTAATTAAAATGAGAGAAGAAGTTAAAGAAAAAACTGTTGGTGAGGGTGTTGGTTTTGATAGAATAAGAAGAATTACTGGTTATCTAGTAGGTACTGTCGATAGATTCAATAATGGTAAAAGAGCTGAAGAAAGAGATAGAGTAAAACACAGTACTGAAGGTTTAATGTCAAATAAAAAGTGTGCTTAAATGAAAATTAGGCTAGCAGTAGACTTTCTACAAGAAGATAGTATTGTAGATGGTGAAGGTATTAGGACAGTTATTTGGACACAAGGTTGTGCTCATAAGTGTCCTGGATGCCACAATCCTGGTACGCATTCTTTTGATGATGGTTATTTACTTGATATCGAAGAAGTGAAATCAATGATTGATGATATAGAAGGTCAAGATGGTATTACTTTTTCAGGAGGAGATCCTTTTTATCAGCCAGAAGAATGTACTATTTTAGCAAAATATGCTAGAAAAAAAGGATTGAATATTTGGTGTTATACTGGTTTTACTTATGAAGCATTGATTAAATTATCAGATAGTAACCCTAATATTTTGGCTTTTCTAAAAGAAATTGATGTCTTAATAGATGGACCTTTTCTTTTAGAAAAGAAAAGCCTTGATGCAATATTTAGGGGCTCTACTAATCAAAGAATAATTGATGTTAAAAAGAGTTTAAAAGATAAACATGTAGTTTTAGTAGATAAATACTATACTAGTAATAAAAAAATGAGAGAGCATATTTATATATAGCTCTTTTTTGAATAAATAGATTTTTCTATTAATACTATAATAAATTTACTATAATAAATTTTAATATTTACCTTGTTAAAAAGAAAAATATATGGTATCATTAGATATGAGAATGAGGTGTGATATGAATAATGAAGATACACTTATGTTTGATGTAAATGAAATAAATGAAAGAGTTATTAGAAATACTCTTGAAGATGCAGTAGAAGCATTAACTGAAAGAGGATATAATCCTATTAATCAATTAGTAGGTTATATTATATCTGGAGATTTAGGTTATATTTCTTCATATAAAGAAACAAGAAATAAATTATCTAAAATAGATAGATCTACTTTAGTTGAAGTAATACTTAAAGATTATTTAAAATGAGATATTTAGGAATTGATTTAGGTAGTAAAACCATAGGTCTTTCTATGTCAGATGAAACTTTAACGATAGCATCGGCATATAAAACAATCTTTTTTGATAATGAAGATTATACTAGTACTATTAGTGATATAATGGATATAGTAAAAGAAAATAATATCAAGAAGATAGTTATGGGACTACCTAAAAATATGAATAATACTCTAGGAGAAAGGGCCTTAATTACTTTAGAATATAAAAAAATGTTAGAGAAGGCTCTCAATACAGAGATTATTATGATGGACGAAAGATTTACTTCAGTTATATCAAATAATGTGCTTATTGAAGCAGACTTGTCTCGAAAAAAAAGGAAGAAAAAAGTAGATAGTGTAGCTGCTCAAATAATATTACAAAGCTATCTAGATAAGGAGAAGAATAGTGGAAGAGAATAAATTTAAAATAATTGATAAAAAGGGGAAAGAAATAGAATTTGAAGTGTTATTTACTTTTGAATCTGATGAAACAAAGAAAAATTATATGGTATATACTGATAATACTAAAGATAGTGATGGTAATACAAGAGTATATGCATCAGTATTTGTACCAGATAAAGAACCTTTAGAGCTTTTACCAGTTGAAACAGAAAGAGAATGGAAAGTCATTGAGACAATCCTTGAGTCTATTCAAGATGAAAGTAAGAAAGAACAAGAAGAAAGCGAATAGAAATAATAATTTGGTAGGAGAAAAAAAGAGGTTTAAAAAAATATTATTAGCATTAATAGTGATGTGCTTTTTTGGGGTGTTATCTGTAACAGCTTTCTATTTTATAAATATGGGTAAAGTATCAAATGATAGTACTCCTAAAGAAATTGTAATTGAAAGTGGAGTAAATGGATATGTAAGTAATATTGCTAAGACTTTAAAGAAAGAAAATTTAATTAAAAATATTACAATGTTTAAAGTATATGCTAGATTAAGTGGTAAGACAAATTTAAAAGCAGGAAGTTATCAATTATCAGAAAATATGGGAGTTAAAAAAATTATCGATATATTAAGTGAAGGGAATAAAAGAAATCCTGATGAGATATCTATTACTTTTAAAGAAGGTAATAATGTTAGAAAATTAGCACTTAATATTAGTGAAAAGACAAATAATTCCTACGATGATGTAATGAATATTATGAATGATAATGATTATATTGATAGCCTAATAGAAGAGTATTGGTTTCTTAGTAATGATATTAAGAATAATGATATATATTATCCTCTAGAGGGCTACTTATATCCTGATACTTATGCTTTTAATAATAAAGATGTATCTGTAAAAGATATAATTACTAAATTATTAGATGAAATGGATAATAAATTATCTAAATATAAAGATGATATTAATAATAGTAAGTATAGTGTTCATGAGATAATATCTCTTGCTTCCGTAGTTGAATTAGAAGTAGCTAATCCAGATGATCGAAAAGATGTTGCAGAAGTATTTTTAAATAGATTAGATTCTAAATCATATCCAACTCTTGGTAGTGATGCTTCTTCATATTATGGAGCAAAGATTGATGATTGGAAGAATAATCCTCTTACTTATAAAGAACTAAATGATTGTACAAATAAGTATAATACAAGATGTTCTAGTAATATAGGT
Source organism: uncultured Caryophanales bacterium (assembly GCA_946611235.1). Classification (GTDB taxonomy): domain Bacteria; phylum Bacillota_I; class Bacilli_A; order RF39; family UBA660; genus CAG-302. Next base: position 5,631 of record CAMODE010000045.1, read on the forward strand.
ATACCAGTAGGACCAATATGTAATCCATCGATTGAATCAATTGACGCAGTACTAGATCCTAATGAACATAATTATTATTACTTTGTAAATGACTGTGAAGGTAAACTATATTTAAGTGAAAATGAAACAGTACATAATAATACAATAAATAAATTAAAAAGAGAAAAGAATTGGTGCGCATAGCACTTTTTTCTTTCCTTTTAGTTTACAAATATTTTATATTTTGATATACTATAGTAAAGTTAGTAATATAAAGGAGGTTAATTACAACTTAGCGCCAGACTAGGAATAGTTAACGAGGAAAGTAGTTATCGAATATTCGGCGGATGCTGCTTTGGGTTTATATGCTCATTAGGTTATTATCAAAAAGCAAAATTAAAATTGTAACAATATAATAACTGAATATAAGATAGGAGTTAAATATATGTGTGGCATAGTAGGTTATGCAGGAAAAGAAAAAGGTATATCTAAGGTTATGACAGGTCTTAAATCCTTAGAATATCGTGGTTATGATTCTTCAGGTATAGCATATATGAAGAATAGTAACATTAACATTATTAAAAAAGAAGGACCTATAGTTAATTTAGATAGTTGTCTAGATTATAATGAAGATATTGATATTGCAATATCACATACAAGATGGGCAACACATGGGGTAGCAAATGATATTAA
>CAMODE010000046.1 GCA_946611235.1 uncultured Caryophanales bacterium
AATTATATTTATGATAAAGAACATAGTTTCATTTCAATTGCTTCAAGTCTAGGTCCAATAGCAATGATGCTAAATATAACTTGTTTTGGAGCCTTTAAATTTGGAATAACAGATAATGATATAAAAATAACAAATGAAAAACTTATTAAATTATTAAGAAAAAGTAAAGATATTATATCCAAATTATCTTATTCATTTCAAGATACAAAAGTAGTTCAGGTAATAAGTGGATATGATACGAAATGTTCAAGTAGTACACTAGAATCCAATTTAATAGAAGCAGGTTTATGTGCACCAATAATACATGATAAAGGCTCATTTTGTCATGGTAGAAGTAATATACTTAGTAATGAAACACCAATTATATATTTATCTCATGATTATAATGAATTAGATAATACCATTATTAATTCTATGTCAGATGAATATCATAATATTTTAAAGTTTAATACAATAGATATAAAAGATGAAGATATTAGTTGGAGAGAGTTCTATCTTCTATTGCAAATGTACTATTTATCTAAAAAAATAGCAGATGATAAAAATAAAGATTTAACTAATCCTAATTATAACCGTAAATTAGTTAAAACTCTTTATAATTATAGAGGAAGATTGTAACTTAATCATTTTTAAAATATTATTTTAGTACTTAGCCTTTTATAACCTATTCTTTAATGCCATTCATAAGTACTTAAAACAATTACTCGAACATTTAGTTCGAGTTTTATTTTGCCTATAACAAAAATAAAAAAAGAACATACAATATCATAGGTGATATTATATGTTTGGTAACTTCTTTAGATTCATGAGATGTTGTATAGGAATAAAATTATTAGCATTACTTGGTGTATTAGTTTTATCAATAATTATTCTTTATCAGTTCTTTATAACGATGTTTTCTCCATGTTTTGGAAGTATTTTTGTATTATTTCTTGAATACTGTTTGCTAATATGTGCTGGCTTCTATTTATTTTTCGGACTCTAAATCAAAAATAATATCTCTAAGTTCCATAGCCCTTTCAAAATCTAAGTTTGAGGCGGCATTTCTCATCTCTTTCGTAAGTCTATCAATCATATCTAGTCTTTCTTTCTTACTTAGTTTTTCTTCTTTTTCAATCTTCTTCTCTACTTCATTAGATATAACTTCTGGGATATCTTTCATAATCGTTTTAGGAGTAATACCATGTTCTTTATTATATTTTTCTTGTATTTCTCTTCTTCTCTTAGTCTCTGTAATAGCTTCATTCATACTATCTGAAATAGTATCTGCATACATTATAACTCTACCACTTGCGTTTCTCGCAGCTCTACCTATTGTTTGAATTAAACTTCTGGTACTTCTTAAGAATCCCTGTTTATCAGCATCCATAATAGCTATTAAACTAACTTCTGGGATATCAATTCCTTCTCTTAAAAGATTAATACCCACTACTACATCATATTTACCTAGTCTTAATTCTCTAATTATTTTAAGTCTTTCTAAAGTCTTAACTTCATTATGTAAATATGCTACCTTTATATCTAAAGATTTTAAATAATTAGTTAGTTCTTCCGCCATACGAATAGTAAGCGTAGTAATTAGAGTTCTCTCATTCTTTTCATTTTGTTTATATATTTCTTCGACCAGATTATCAATCTGGTTTTTTGTTTCTCTTACTTCAATATTTGGATCTAATAATCCAGTAGGTCTAATTATTTGTTCTACTACTTTACCATCCACTTTATCCATTTCATAGTCCCCAGGAGTAGCACTAACATATATTACTTCATTAATTTTATCTTCAAATTCACTAAAAGTAAGAGGTCTATTATCTAATGCACTTGGTAGTCTAAATCCATAATCAACTAAGTTCATCTTTCTTGCTCTATCACCATTATACATAGCCTTTACTTGGGGAATAGTTACATGTGATTCATCTATTACTAAAAGAAAATCCTTGGGAAAGAAATCAATCAAAGTATTAGGACTTTCTCCTTCACCTTTTAAAGCAATATGTCTTGAATAGTTTTCTATTCCTCTACAGAAACCTGTTTCACTAAGCATTTCCATATCATAGTTAACTCTCTCTTCTATTCTTTGTGCTTCGATTAACTTATTATTTTCTTTAAAGTATTTAACTCTTTCTTCTTTTTCATCTAGTATTCTTTGTATACTAATCTTAAGTCTTTCTTCATCTGTTACAAAGTGCGAAGCTGCAAATATAACAGCGGCCCTCTTATCTTTTATAATATGCCCAGTAACTGTATCTACTTCACTTATTCTGTCTATCTCATCACCAAACCACTCTATTAGTAGTCCATTAGTTCTTTCATTTACTGGTATTATTTCAAGTGAGTCTCCTCTTACTCGAAAGGTTCCTCTTTTTAAATCAATATCATTTCTTTCATATAACATTTCTACTAGTCTTTTAAGGATATCATCTCTAGGTATAGAGTCTCCAACATTTAGAGTAAGCATCTTTTTCTTATATTCATCTATTTCACCTATACCATAAATACAAGAAACAGAGGCTACCACTATTACATCATCCCTTGATATTAAACTACCCGTAGCACTATGTCTTAATTCATCTATTTCATCATTAATCGAAGAATCTTTCTCAATATAAGTATCTGTACTAGGTACATATGCTTCTGGTTGGTAGTAGTCATAATAACTAACAAAATACTCTACTCTATTTTCGGAAAATAATTCCTTTAATTCATTATAAAGTTGTCCTGCGAGTGTCTTATTATGAGCTAGTACTAGTGTTGGCTTATTCACCTTTTCAATAACATTAGCAATCGTAAAAGTTTTACCAGTACCCGTAGCTCCAAGTAGTACTTGATGCTTCTTACCTTCATTAATACCCTCTACTAACTTACTAATGGCTTCAGGTTGATCCCCACTTGGTTTATATTTTGATACTAATTTAAACATATAATCCTCCTATATAAATAATCTTTTTTCTACTTCCGTCATACATTTCTTATTAAAAGATAAACCAAATAATATACTAGCTACTACTACTAGAGAAATAAGTGAGTAATAAGACCAATTTAAAATAAATTTATTAACCATATATAAACTAATTAATCCATTAATAAGTATAAGTATTATAGCTACAAATAAAAGAAAATATGATATATTTCTAAGTATATTCTTAAACTTAGATATAAAATTTATAAATAAAATAAATATTGAACCCATTAATATAAATGGACCTACTAAATATAAATACCAATTAAGTCCTTTATTTAGATAAGCAATTATAAACAATAATAATTCTAAACTAAAAGTATTTACAATAAAACATACTTTTCTCTTACTCGTAGATAAATAGAAATAATGAGAAGCTATAAATAAAAAAGAAAAGATAACATAAAAAGACCAACTAATTCTTTTATCAATAGCTAAATTGCATACAATTGTAACAATTGTTGATAAAAATAATATTAGTATTATTAATTTAGCAAAATACATAATAGAAATATCTTTAGCTAAATAATCAATATCTAAACTATAAAGACTATTATAAGAATTATTATTTTTTACTTTTTCCCCACATAAAGGACATTTAGTTAAAGATAAATCTAATTTAACACCACAATTTTTACAGTACATAATAATCACCTATTGCTTTCTATTTCTACTTCTAATCCCATTTTAACAAGTTTTGTAAAAAATAATCTTTCAAGTTCTGCTTCTTTAATTTTCCTTGAAAAAGTTATATATAAAGTATCTTGATAACCAACTGCACTAATAGATCCTGATTTACCCTTTGATTTACCCAATATAAAATTTATATCAGTAATATATTGTTCCATTTCTTTAGGTAATTTTACTAAACCAATATTTGATAAAGTCGTCGTAACATAACCATCTCCAACTCTATTTTCGACCAATGACATTATTCTTTTCTTAATAAATAAAGGTATAATTCTAATAAGAAGATTCTTAGCTAAATTAACGTTAGCACTAATCTTTTCCGTCATTTTCTTTTTGGTTGTCATCTCTTTTATTTGTCTTTTAACTTCAAAGATTATTTCTTCAAAAGAATGACCATTTTTATCTACTTTTATACCAACATTAACATAAGAAGAGAAATTTCTCATTGTACTACTATTAAATATTTTTCTTAAATTAACTGGTACTGATACTTTAATTGGTTTATTACAATTTATTTCTTTCTTAGATATTTCTTCTAAAGATTCAAGAATTAAACTAGTTAAGAACTCCGTGATAGAAGCATTATATTTTGTACATATTTTCTTTAACTTGCTAATACTTACTTTACCAGTAATGATATTAATAATATTTGCATTCTCTTCTATTCCTTTAATATGATATGCTCTCTTTTCTTTATCCATTTTACCACTTTTTTTAGCATATCTTAAAAAGCTATCTTCTATTTCTTCATCTAAGACTTCATCGTTAGGATTTAATACTAAATTATTATATTTATAATTAATATTATATTTTAATTTTATATATTCACCTACTAAAGTTAAAATAAAAGTAAGACCACCTGTACCATCTGTTAGAGCATGAAAATACTCTACTGCTATTCGATTATGATGAACTCTAACTCTAAACATATAATTTTTATTATCTTTCCAATTAATTCTTACTAATGGATTTTGATAATCTTGCCCTATTTTGGGACTGTCTTTTATTAAATCTAAATAAAACCAGAAAAAGCCTTCTTTTAATGCATAATTAAATGTTGGAAATCTTTTCATAATATTATCTAATGCTTTTTGTAAAAGTTCCATATCGACTTCATCAATTAGAGTAACGGTAAACCTAAACATTGTAGCTATCTTTCTATTAATAGTAGCCGGATAAATAAGTGCAGCATTATCTAGTTTTAACCATGTCATATCTTTATTTTTATTATTCATAAAAACACCTTCTTATGTAATTCATTTATAGTTCTTCAAACACTACTTATTATATCATTTATGCATAGTAAAAGCAATGTGATTATCTAACATTGCTTATTATCAATTGCATCATTAATTAGCATATCAAGTAACTGTCTATAAGAAATACCCACATCATTAAACAACTTAGGATACATACTAATCTCAGTAAAACCAGGCATCGTGTTTATTTCATTAATATATATTTTATTAGTAGATTCTTCTAGAAAGAAATCTACTCTCGATAGTCCTTTTCCATCTATAGCATTAAAAGCTTTAATAGCGGATTTTTTTATCTTATTAATAATTTCTTTAGGTATATCATCTGGAATAATAGTTTTCGAATCACCTATATATTTAGCATTATAACTATAAAATTCTTCTGACGGAAGTATTTCTCCTATACTACTTGCTTTTCCATTTAAAATAGCACATTCTAGTTCTCTTCCCTTTATATATCTTTCTATTAACACTTTATTATCAAATCTAAAAGCATAATCAATATACTTCTTTAATTCATCTTTACTATTTGCTTTATTAATACCTATTGATGATCCACTTCTTGATGGTTTTATAAATACGGGATAAGATAAAGTATCTATAATTAAATCATTAATTTTATCTATATCTATTTCTTCTTCACTAAAATTATCTTTAACATATATATATTTATCTTTATCTTTCTTTAAATAGATATATTCTGCTACGTTAAGGGAGGCTTTTTCAAATATTATTTTTGAATATATCTTATCCATACCAATACTCGAAGAAAGTACCCCACATCCTACATAAGGAATTCCTAGTATTTCTAATAATCCTTGGATTGTTCCATCTTCTCCATATAAGCCATGTAACACCGGAAAGATTACATCTATTTTTTTTAAATAAGTAAATACATTATCTATCTTACCTTCATCTGTATCATAAAAGTCTCCCTTTTTATCGATATATATTTTAAATATATTATATTTATTTTTATCTAAATTATTAATAACACTTTTACCAGACTTAATAGACACTTCATGCTCAGTACTTATTCCTCCATATATAACACCAATATTAATTTTATTCACTAATAATCACCTATTATATATATACTAAATAGTACTTATAATTATGAAAATATTTTATTTAAGCTAATGCTAACCCGAAGTAACTTCGTTACTTCTCCATACTCTAGTACTTAGTAAAATCATTTATTTATCATTAAATTATTCTTACTTTGTTTTTCTAATTCTTTTAGACTTTTATTAGGTGTTGGTAAGTCTTCAGGCATAACACTCCCATTCTTTTTAATTGCTTCTCGCACATTCTTGCCAACAATGAAATGTGTATCGTTAGCTTTGCTTTCACCAATTACATTATCTCGTTTTAATTTAGCTTCTGTTTGTGTAATACGAAAAAGATTAGCGGCCAATTCTTCACTGCCCATATTATCTAAAATGTCTTCCCTATATCTTAAACCTTTTCTTTTTGCTAATCGAGTAGAAATATGAATTACTTCATATATCCCTCACAGAACCGTACGTGCAGATTTCCCGCATACGGCTCTTCATAATATAGTATTTATTTATCAAATATTATATATATCTATTCTGATTGTTGGTTTTGGTAAATTA
>CAMODE010000047.1 GCA_946611235.1 uncultured Caryophanales bacterium
TTCTCAATTCTCATTTTAAATGCACGTTTTTTTATAGACGTGTTTTTAGTTTGAGAATTAATGCGTGTTTTTAGTTTGAGACAAGTTCTATATAAATATATCCTTTCTTTAATAAATATATGTGCTTTTAGTTTGAGAATTATGTTAAAGTAGATGAATTGAAAGGAGGTATAAATTTTATGAATAAATATTTAGAAATTGATATGTTATTGGATGATATTAATGAATATGTTAGTTCAACTCTGTTTTATTTAAGGAATCCTAATTCGAAAATAGATATAGATGAACTAATTATGTATCTATCAACCGTAGATGAAACCATTAACAATATCAAAAAAATACTATCAGAGAGGATGAATTAGTTTGAAAAGAAAAACAAAAAACAATCATTTTACTATCGAGACTAGAATAATTATTGAAGAAGAATTAGATAAAGAAACATCAGTTACTAATATATCAAAAAAATTATTTCGAGATAGAAGTAATATTGGAAGAGAAATTGATAAACACAAAGTTATTAAATTTCCAACGTCTTTTAATCGAAATAATCCGTGTAAATTTTTCAGTACATGTTCTAACCGATACTTAGAGTGCTTCAAAACATGTACTAATTTTATAGAATTTAATCCCTGTGAAAGATTAAAATCTTCTCCACATGTATGCAATGGTTGCAATAAAAGAAATTGCACACATGTCAAGTATTATTATAATGCAAAAGAAGCAGATTCACAATACTTAGAAAATCTAGTTAAATCTAGATCCAAAATGCATTATTCGGAGTTAGAATTAAACACTTTAAATAATGATTTTTATAATTTAGTTATACAAACAAAATCAATATATCATTCATTAAGAGTAATTAATTCAATGGGTTTTAATTTTAAAATCAAAACTATTTATAGGCAGATTAAGCAAGATTTGCTTAGACTTAAAAATACAGATTTACCACGTACAAACTCTAAAAAGAAAGAAAAAGAAAAAGACAAAACATATAAAAGAGACATTAATGGTCATACTTATGAAGATTATAACGAATACAAAGATAAGCATCCATTAGCTATTGAATGGCAGATGGATTGTGTTCAAGGCATTCAAGGCAAAGAAGAGCCTGTTTTATTAACTTTACAAATAGTATCTATTAAATTTTTATTCATATTTATTATCAATAGACAAGCAGCAGATGATGTTTTAAACAAGCTTAAAGAGTTTAAAGAGTATTTCAACACAAGGAAGTTTAATAAATTATTGGAAATATTATTAACAGATAATGGTCACGAATTTATTAAATTAGATGAACTAATGAAATTGCTTAATAAAACTAATATATTTTATTGTCACCCATATTCATCATGTGAAAAAGGAAGTATTGAAAATAATCATGAATTAATAAGAAGAGTTATCCCACAAGGTGTTTCATTAAGTTGTTATACACAAGAAGAAATAAATTTACTATGTTCTAACATTAATAGTTTATTTAGAGGAGAATTAGGTGGTAAATGTCCATTTGATTTAGTTAATGAATATATATCATCTGATATATTAAATAAACTTGGATTAAAGAAAATAGAGCCAAAAGATGTTACTTTAATACCAGAATTACTTGGAGATAAAAATGTAAATAACATTACTAAATATTTATCTAAACCAGACATTAAAAAAGCACATATTAAGTTCAAAAATTAGCATAAAAAAAACGTGTTTTTAAAATGAGAATTCACGTTTTTTCTGTTTTTTGGTGACAAAAATACACTATCAAAATCCGTGCTTTTAATTCGAGACTTATAGTATTTGATTTTGTCGCGTGTTTTTATTTTGAGAAGTCACCTTTTTCTTAAATTTCTTCATTTTTCATTTCAATCATGAATTTATCAAAATCAGATTCAAATAATTTATCTTGTACTATTCTGTATTTTTCAAATTCTGATAATGCAAAACTTTCTGCAACTTTATGGGATACTTTACCAGGATTATCTAACACTTCTCTTTCATTAAATTGTAGGAATACGTCCAATCGTTGTTTCCAATCTTCCATGGTCATTGGAATATGTCTTTCTGCTTGATCTTCTGCATAGTCTAAATACATTGTAACAATTCTTTCTAATGATTTTAATTCTTCTTTTGTTAAATAGTTTTTGGCAATGACTACATCTGTCATCATTATTTTACCATTAGGAGAGTTTTTCCAATTAGTAAGACCCCTATGTTCTTTTTGATGGTTTGCTCTTTCCACTATAACTTCTGCTGCAGTACTACCATGTGTAGCATAATGCATCTTATTTTGGACTGTTTTGAAAAACTCTTTTGTTAATGGTGAAGAAGCATTGTAATCTAAACTAGTGGCATATATATCTGTAATTTTTTGATAAAAATTTCTTTCACTAATTCTAATTTCTCTAATTTCTTGTAAAAGTTCATCAAAGTAATTTTTATTTAAAAAAGTTCCATTTTTAAGTCTCTCTTTATCTAGAACATAACCCTTAACCGAATATTGCTTTAAAACATTAATTGCCCATAATCTAAATTCTATAGCTCTTTTACTATTAACTTTAAAGCCAACTGCAATAATTGCATCTAAATTATAGTATTTAGTCTTATATTTTTTTCCATCGCCTGCAGTATGTAAGAAATCCTTACATACTGAATTTTTATCTAATTCATTTTCTAAAACATTACTAAGGTGCATTGTAATATTGTTCCTTGTTGTATCAAAAAGTTCTGCAATTAATTTTTGACTTAACCAAACTGATTCCTCATCTACTATTACCTCAATGGTTTTTTCTTTATTTTGTTTTGCAAATATTAAAAATTCTGCTGTCGAATTCCTTATTTGTAAAGTTTGCATAATTTACCTCCCGAAAGATAATCTATGAAAAAGTTCTTAATTAAATTATAACTTAAATCGTATATAATTACTATTTTTTTATTCATTTTGCATCACTTTTTTATTGTAATTGATTACTTAATATATCATTAATTTTAAAGTAATAAAAATACTTAAATTTTTTCTATATATTTATTATAAAAAGTACTATTATATTTAATATAATTATTTTTAGCTAATACTCTTACAATAAAACACATTGGAATATTATATTCTTTGCTTATCTTAATGCTCTCTTTTTCTATATTTCCACTATTTATAATAATAGTTATATATTTTTGAGGTATCATTTCATTTATAGCAAAATCATCAGCTTCTTTTTCCATTTTATCTTCACCATCTATTATATATTTACTTTTGGCCATACTATAATGTTTTTTTATATGCCCAAGTTCATGATATAATGCAAAATAAAATGATGCTTTATCTTTATAAAGTTTAGTTAAATATATTGCCGGTTTATTTCTTTTTACTTTTGATACTCCCCTTATTTTAGTACCAGGAAGAGCTTCTTCTATTACAAGATATAATCCTTTAGAATTAAAATAGTTTGTAATTTTTTCAATATCTAATTTATTATTTCTTTCTCTTTTTAAGAATTCTAAAACATCATCTAAATTAGACATCTTAAAATCTTCTGGATTTTGATTCCTAGTTAAATTCTCACATCTACTTATCCAAAGGATTATTTTATTGTCATCGGCATCTTTATTTTTTTTGAATAATGTATTGTTTATTTTATCTTCTAGTACTTCAAAATTTCTTACTCTAAAAAACTTTAATAAATCAATAGCATTATTATAAATGTTTTCTTTGTGTGATAGTGTTATCCATCCTTTTTTTACTAAATCATTTAGATAAAAAGATTTTAAATATTCTTTTATATTTTCAGTGTTTTTAAACCTTTCATTTAAATATCTTGTCATTTTTTTATTATTTTCTAATTTTAGTATATAGGAGACATCAAAGTCTGTTATTAAACTTATTGCCAAGACTAATTCATCACTTATATCAATATTTTTATTTATTATTTCACTTAAGTGTTTTGGAGTAATACCAAGACTATCTGCAAAATCTACTCCTGATATATTATAATACTCCATATATCTTTTTAAAAAACTACCAATACCAGTTCCCATATTTATCCCTCCCCATAATGCTTATCATCTATTTTTTCAAGCACTATTTTATCTATTTCTAACAAATTATATGGATATGTGCCAACTGGATGCATATATAATCTAATTTTTGAATTAACTTTAGCAGTATATATTTCTTTTAGATTCCCTTTTTTCTTTTCTATACCGTATAATTTTGAGACATTATTTAGAAGCAGTTCATTCATATTGTTAAAGAGAAGTATATATTCACATATTTCATTAATATTATTTATTTCTTTAATCATATGTTTTCTTTCTAATTTCTTTAAATCTCTTTTATATTGGCTGCTTTCTAATATAACCAAAAAATCAACTCCTATACGTATAATAACATATTAGGTTAATATAGTCAAGACTCTTTATCATATTCTTTTAAGAATTCGATAAACTCTCTAGCAACATTATCTGGTAATATTTCTTTTAAATCTTCAAGAGTAGCACTTTTCATATTAGAAATAGTTTTATATTTTTTAAGTAGCTTTTTCTTACGTACTTCTCCTATTCCATCAATATTATCTAAAATAGAAGATAAGGCTCCTTTACTTCTTAGATTACGGTGATAACTTATCGTAAAGTTATGAACTTCATCTTGCATCTTAGTTAGTAGAAGAAATAAACTACTCTTCTTATCAATTGGTATTTCTTCTAATGGTTCTAGACCTAGTAGCATATTCGTACTATGTTTATCATCTTTTTTAAGTCCGGCAACAGGAATATTTAGACCTAAACTAGATATTACTTCTCTTGCAACATGAATTTGTCCTACTCCACCATCTACGATTATTAAGTCTGGTCTTTCAAGATTATCTTTTAATACTCTAAAGTATCTACGATAGATTACTTCTTTCATCGTACCATAATCATCATTAACATCATTCGTTATCTTAAACTTACGATAATCATTTTTAGAAGGTCTACCTAAGACAAATACTACCATACCTGATACATTAAAGTTACCAAATAAATTAGAGTTATCAAATAGTTCGATTCGATTAGCACTATCTAGATGTAATTTATCTTTTAATTCATCTAGTGCATCATTTATTTTATCATCGTCATTCTTAATATAAGTCATCTGCTCTTCAAAATAGATTCTAGCATTATCAAAAGCTAAATCTAAGATTCTTTTTTTATCTCCTTTTATTGGAGTAAAGAATTTATATTTAAATATTTCGGTAAAGGAATTAGTATCAATAATATCTGGTACTAGTACTTCTTTAGGATTAGAGACATTCTTACTATAGAAGTTAGTTAAATAACTAGATAGTTCTTCTTCGGGAGTACTTATCATTGGAAAGATATTTCTTGTTCTATCGAGTAATTTTCCTCCTCTTATGAAAAGTATTTGAATACTTATATAGTTATCTTTAGTATAGTATCCTACGACGTCGGTGTTTACTGATTCATCTAAATCTACTTTTTGTTTCTCAGTAGTAATATTAATATAATCTAATAAATCTTTATATTCTAAAGCTTTCTCATATTCCATATTCTCAGAATAAATATTCATTTTTTCTTTTAATCGATCCGTTAGTACCTTAGTATTTCCATTTAAGAAAGATATTATCTCACTCTTCATATTATCTATTTCTTCTTTCGGAATATCTTTTTCACAGTAACCTAGACACTGTCCAATATGATAATATAAGCATACTTTCTTTTCATAAACATTACATTTTCTAAGAGGATATATTCTATTTAATATTTCTACAACTTTTTTAGCAGCGGTTACATTAGGATATGGTCCAA
>CAMODE010000048.1 GCA_946611235.1 uncultured Caryophanales bacterium
ATTGTATTTACTGCTAATATAATTAAATTATTTAAATAATGGATACTTCTGCTAGAAGGTTTTCGCGAATTAACTTGTTAATTCGTTAGCGAAGCGGTTAAACAATAATAATATAGAACTTTAATTAGTTCTTTTTTTATGTTATACTTATATAAAAGGAAGTAAGGTAGTATGGATAAGTGTGTTAAAGTTAGTAAAAGAAATTCTTCGATTGTATTAGATAAAGAAAAATGTGATAACTGTGGGATATGTTCTAGTATATGTTCTTTTAATGTAGGAGTATATGGTTTTAGTAATGAGAGTTTTCCTTGTATTAATTGTGGTAGTTGCACTATTATGTGTCCTAAGAAATGTCTTAATGAAAAAGATGAAACTGATATACTAAGAGATTATTTACATAGTGGTAAAACTATTATATTTCAAGTTGCTCCTGCGGCTAGAGTATCTATTGGTGAAGAATTTGGATTAGAACCAGGTATTAATATAGCTGGTAAACTTGTTAGTGCTCTTAGATTAATAGGAGGAGACTACATCTTTGATACTTCTTTTGGAGCAGATCTTACAGTTATGGAAGAAGCTAGTGAATTAGTTGGTAGAATAAATAAAAAGATAAAGGGTCCAATGTTTACGAGCTGTTGTCCAGCATGGGTTAAATTTATTGAGATGTTCTATCCAGAATATTTATGTAATTTGTCGACATGTAAAAGTCCTATTGCTATGGAAGAAGCTATTATAAGAAATTACTTTAGTAAAGTTAATAATATTGATAATGATGATATTATTAGTATATCAATTGTTCCTTGTACGGCTAAAAAGATGGAAAGAGTTAGATTTGGACCAGACCTTGCTATTACAGTTAGAGAACTTGCTAAATATTTAAAAGAGGAATATATTGATATTAGGAAATTAAAAGATAGTAAGTTTGATAATTTAATGAGTACTGGTAGTGGTGGAGGACTTATTTTTGGTACATCTGGTGGTGTTACCGAATCGGTTATGAGAGAAGTTTATCATATACTAAATAAGAAGAAGCCTAAAGGAAAGGTTCTTTATTTTAAAAGTGTTAGAGGATTATCTAATATTAAAGAAGCTTCGATTAAGATTAAAGGTTATACTTTTAGAATAGCTGTTATTAATGGAACGGGAGACGCTAGAAAAGTACTTGAAAGGATAAAGAAAAAAGAAGTATACTATGACTTTATTGAAGTAATGGCTTGTGAAGGAGGATGTATATCTGGTGGAGGACAACCTAGGGTATATGATAATACTACTAATTTAAAGAAGAAAAGAATGAATGCTTTATATAATAGTGATAAGAGAATGTTAGTTAGATATGCATCAGATAATTCAGATATTAAAAGAGTTTATACGGAACTACTTGGTAGTCCGCTTAGTGAAAAGGCTGAAGAACTACTACATACTACTTATGGAGGAGATGAATTCTATGGAAGATAAAATGGTAATAGCTATTGAAGAAGCTAGAAGAACAATGAATGAAGATAAAGGAGGACCTTTTGGAGCTATTATAACAGACCTAGATGGTAATATTATAAGTGTAGCTTCTAACTTAGTACTTGAAAGTCATGATCCTACTGCTCATGCAGAAGTAATGGCTATTAGAAAAGCTAGTGAAAAACTTGGTACTCATGATTTATCAGGATGTATTTTATATGCTACTGGTTATCCTTGTCCGATGTGTTTATCTGCGATTATATGGGCTAATATTAAGAAAGTATATTATGGTACTAATTTAAAAGAAGCTGAAGAAATAGGATTTAGAGATGATTTTATCTATGAATATCTAAATGGTAAGAATAAAGATGTTTTAGATATTGAACAATTAAAACATGATGAATGCATAGAATTATTTAATGAGTATAAAGATAAAAATAAGGAAATATATTAATATGGTCTATCAACAGGTATTGTTGGTAATTTGACACTAAACATGAATTATGATATTATAGTTCATGTTTTTTTAGAGGGGGAAAATTTATGAATTTTGACAAAGCATTAGATTTGGCTATGCAAAGATGTGAGGGAAATTATACTAATTGGCAATTTTTTTATTATATTTATCCTTTTACAACTGAAAATATTGGTGGTTATATAGGTCTGTTTGATTTAAAAGATAAGTCATTGCTAACAGTTGGTTCTTCTTGTGATCAAATATTAAATGCTATTCTAATGGATGTAAAAAGAGTTACTCTTTTGGATATTAATCCATTTACTAAATATTATTACTATTTAAAAGTTGCATCTATAATGGAACTTGGTATGGATGAATACTTGCTTTTTTTAAGATACAATAATTATCCTAATACATTTGATATAAATAATCATTTTTTGAATAAAAAGACTTTTGATAAAATATCATCATTACTTAGAATTCTTGATTATGAATCATTTCTTTTTTGGGATGAATTATTGCAAATGTTCACTCCCAAAAGCATAAATAGTCGCATGTTTTCTGATGATGAAGCAAATATAATAAGTCAATGTAATCCATACTTGAATGACTCCATCTCATATGATAATTTAAGAAATAAAATACTAAAAAGTAATGTTAATTTTATAACAGATGATATTATACATGCCAATGTAATTGATAAATATGACAATATATGGTTATCAAATATTTTTGCAACTGGATGGAATTTTGATAATATAAGTAAGGCTTGCGAAAAATATAATTGCTATTTAAATAAAGGTGGAAGTATGATGATTGGCTATTTATATGATACTACGATTAAAACAAAATACAATGAAAATTGGCCTGATATATACAATTTAGATTTTATTTTTTCTAAATTAAGTTCTTATAATCCAAAAATAAAAACTTTTCCTGGGGTTAGGGGGTTTATGTTTAAAAATCCTAAAATAGGAAAGGATTCAATATTACTTTGTAAAAAAAGAAGTCTATCTAAAAATACATAGGTTATATGTATTTTTTATTATTTTATATTGACAGTGATACCCAAATTATGATAAAGTTTTTGTGCTAAGAATTAGTCTTAAAGAAATAAAATTTTTGGAGGGTTTTTGATATGAATAATTTAGAAGTAATTGAAAAGAGGAAAATTGAAGATTATATTTATGAAATTGATGGTAGATATGTAATAACAGATAGTGATTTAGCTATTATATACAATGTTCAGACAAAAAGAATTAATGAAGCTGTAAAAATAATCCTAAAAAATTTCCTATAGAATATTCTTGGATTTTAAATGATAATGAGTATGATATTTTGCGGTCGAAAATTTCGACCACAAAAAATATTAAATCTTATAGTATGAAACGATATAATCCTAGAGTTTTTACTGAAGAAGGATGCTTAATGCTTGGAACTATTTTAAAAAGTGATGTTGCTGTTAATACTACACTGTTGGTAATTGAAGCATTTGTGGCAATGAAAAAGTTTATATCTAGTAATCTATTAGAACAAAGATTTATTAATAATATGGTTCTTGATCATGATGAAAGAATTAAATTATTAGAGAGTAATTTTTCGAATAAAACTTTTAGTAATGAGATATTTTATGAAGGTCAAATATTTGATGCTTATTATTTACTTCTTAGGATATTTGATAGTTCTAAAAAGAGTATTATAATTATTGATAATTTTGCTGATAAAGAACTTTTTAAA
>CAMODE010000049.1 GCA_946611235.1 uncultured Caryophanales bacterium
AAATATAATACAATATTTATGTAACATTTTCACTAAAAATTTCAAAAAAAGAAACTAGTTTTTTTTACTAGTTTCTGATGTAACATTTTCATTAAAAATTAATTCCTTTTTTATGTAACATTTTCAATGAAAAATCACATATTTTTATTTCAAAAGAAAAGACTCCTATTCGAAGTCTTTAATATCAATAGTTTTCTTAGTTTCAGTTTCTTTCTTTTTAGGAGCACTAATAAGTAAGACACCTTTTTTAAAACTAGCTTCTATTTCATCTTCTGATACATCTCCTAGATAGAAGGTTCTTGTTACACTTGAGTAAGATTTTCTTTCTCTATGAAGATATTTTTTATTTTCTTCTTCTTCCTCATTTTTTTCAAAGGAAACAGAAAGTTCTCCTTTATCGATAGAGATACTTACATCTTCTTTGCTGTATCCAGGAGCTTCCATCTCGACGAAGATTTTACCTTCTTTCTCATAGACATCAGTCTTTACTTTGTCTTCTCCCTTAAAGAAACTATCATCAAAAAACAATCTACTTGGCAACATATAAATCACTTTCCTTTCTTTATTATTTGTTTGCCATTATATCACACATAAGGTTACTTAACTCAGTTGGATTATCGATAGGAAGTCCTTCAATTAATCTAGCTTCATAATAAATAACCTTTGTGTATTTATCTAATTCTTCTTTATTAGTATTAAATAAATCTTTTAATTTATCACTTATTTTATGATTAATATTTATTTCTAATATTTCACTAGCGCTTATCTTTTCATCAGTAGGCATAGCATTTATTACTTTTTCCATCGAAGTAGATACTTCTCCTTCACTTACTAAGCATACAGGGTGACTTTTTAATTCATTAGTGAATTTTACATCTTTAACATAGTCTTTTAAGATATTTTTCATGTATTCTAATAATTCTTTAGACTTATCATTTTCTTTCTTTATTTCTTCTTTTTCTTCTTCAGTAGAAATATCATTCTTATCACTAGATACATTAATAAATTTCTTTCCTTCATATTCATTTAATGTCATGATAGCAAATTCATCTACGTAATCAGTTAGATATAATACTTCATACTTATCCTTTACTTTTTCTACCTGAGGAAGCATATCAATTTTATCAATAGTTTCACCACATGCATAATAAATATGAGTATCTTCTTCTTTTAATTTATCTGTGTATTCTTTTAATGTAATTAGTTTTTTATCTTTAGAAGAATAGAACATAAGTAAGTCTACTAATTTATCTTTATTAATACCATAATCATTATATATACCAAACTTTAATTGATTACCAAATACTTTATAAAACTCTTCATATTTTTCTCTATTATCTTTCATAAGATCTAGTAATTCTTTCTTAATCTTACTTTCAATTGCTTTAGCAATTAGTTTGATATTCTTATCATCTTGTAATGTTTCTCTTGATATATTAAGAGGAATATCTTCGGTATCAATGACACCTTTAATAAAACTATAATAGTCTGGTAGTAGTTCACTTGCCTTATCCATTATTAGAACGCCATTTGTATATAACTGAAGCCCTTTTTCATAATCTTTTGTATAGTAATTATATGGAGCATGACTAGGTATATAAAGTAGCGCATTAAAATTAACATTACCTTCAATATTAAAGTGCATTACTTTTAACGGTTTTTCATAATCATAGAATTTATCAGTATAGAAATTATTATAGTCTTCTTCAGTTATCTTTTTCTTATCTTTTTTCCATAAAGGTATCATACTATTTAGAGTTTCTAACTCTTTATATTCTTCATATTCATCACTATCTTCTTTTTTTCTAGTATTTGTAACTAACATTTTAATAGGATAACTTATATAATCAGAATATTTCTTTATAATATTTCTAATAGTATATTCTTCTAAATAGTCACTATATTTAATATCATCAGTATCATCTTTTAAGTATAAAGTAATTGTAGTACCTATTTCTTTTTTATTACCTTTAGATAGAGTATATCCTTCTACTCCTTCACTTTCCCAAATATAAGAACTTTCTTCATTATAAGGATGAGACTCTACGACTACTTTTTTACTAACCATAAATGCTGAATAGAAGCCTACTCCAAACTGTCCAATAATATTTACGTCATCTTGATTCTGATTTTCTTCCTTAAATCTAAGTGATCCTGATTCTGCTATTGTACCTAGATTCTTTTCTAGTTCTTCTTCATTCATACCACAACCAGTATCAGATATAGTAAGAGTTCTTTTTTCTTTATCAATATCTAATCTTATCTCTAGATTATTTTTATCTATTTTTATACTTTTATCAGTAAGTGATTTAAAATATAATTTATCGATAGCATCACTGGCATTAGATATTAACTCTCTTAAAAAGATTTCTTTATTAGTATAAATAGAGTTAATCATTAAATCTAATACTCTTTTACTCTCAGTTTTAAATTCTTTCTTTTTCATTTAGTATTCCTTCTTTCATCTTACAAATACATTATAGCACTATTTTAGCAATTGTCAATACTAATTGCTAATTTTTTTTATCTTTAACAATAATAATATTTTATGATATGGTATGAATCGTTTCTGAAAGGGGGATTTTAAGATATCAGATGCAAATATAGAAAGTCTATCTAGAGAAGTTAAAGAACTTATCGAAAAAGTAAATGCAATATTAATAGATGATAAAAAATTTCATTAGATCAAAAAAGCAAATTGACACAGAAGACTTATTTGTTTGTGAATATAAAAATAAATTTAATGAGTATAGGAATATTTATGAAAAGAAAATAGATATCCTAGAAAATTAGAAAAAAATAAATAGTATATTTTAAAAGAACACTTAAAACATTAATAAGTGTTCTTTTCATTTTATAAGGGAAATATTGTTTTTGTTACTGAACTATTCATAAACATTATTCTTCATAAGTTGCTTCTTTATAGGAGGTTATATCTTCAATTGCTTTTATAAAGAGATTTAAACTTATTTTATTTTTATCATTTGTTTCATTAGTTATTATTACATCAGAAATATCTTCAATAGTATGATACTTTTCTTTTAGTTTATCTTTGGCTTTATTAATTGAAGCTTCTACTGCTTCATCATAATTATAATGTTTATCAATTATATTAGTTTCATATTGATATTCAAAGTATAAACTTACTGGAGATATTATATTATTAAAGATATATTTAATATCTTTATCGAAGGTTTTATATTCATGATAATTAAAAAAAGGTATTTTTATATTAATAATATTAAATACTAATACTTTTCTTTTATTACCGGTATATTTAACTTCATAATAATGATAAGGAAAATCTATTGTAACATTATACCATACTTCGCCTGTTACTTTACCACTCGCAGAATCTACTACTACTTCATTATTAGGTTTTGTAATACTTGAAGAAATAACTATATCACCTTTTTTCACATAAGTATTAGTGCTTCTTATTTTTTCTCCACTTTCGGCATATATATTTTTAATAATAGCATTCTTACTAGATACAATATCATATATTTTATTATCATCATTCTTTTTATTTATAATTCTTTCTTCTACTCTAACAATATACTTAGTACCATTTCTAATTATCTCTAACCATTCTATTTTATCTTTATTATTTTCTAATATTTTATTTTCTATCTCTTCTATCTCATCGTAACTTTTAACAAATGAATATTTTTTTATCCCATAGTGATCTAATTCATCATTTATTATTTTGATTAGATTACTATTAGAGTGGATTATTTCTATACTAAATATTATATTGGATAAAAGATATATGAGTATTATTCCAAGTATTAAAAAAGAAAAGATATATATATTCTTTTTAATAAATTTTAATATTTTAAGTTTACCATAATATGCTTTAATATTAATATCATATATTGTCTTATACTTAAGTATTTCTTCTAAATCATTATAATTAATTATTAAATCTATTTCTTTATATGATATAGGTATTACTTTAATAATATTAATCTTATTTCTAATTAATCTTTTTATAAAATTATTAATATTTTTACCACTAACTCTAATTCTTATATTACTTGAAAATATCTTTAATATTTTTTCTTTCATAGTATCACCTATATAAAAGTTATTTTTTTAATATTACCAGTAATTAATATTTCATCTTCCATCATCTTAGATATTACTAGATTATCTCCTTCGACATAATAGTCATTATTTTTATGTGAGAATGATATTAATGTTGAAGAAAAATCTAATATCTTAGTATAATTAATAACATCTAAAGAATTATTTTTATATATCATACTAAAATTATTTTCATTGATATAATTATTTGCTAATCTAAATAATTTATTTTTTTTCATAATAATATATATGATTTATAAAATAAAATATGATAAATGAAAAAAATACCATCTTTTAGGTATTCGTAGTACATCTTTAGCACAAATTAGCATAAGTTATATTGAATATAAAAAAGGGGTGGATTATATGTGTAATAATGATAATAATTCTTGCGAAAATTGTATCGCAGATATCCTTAAAGTTATATTATTACTTCAGCAAAGTGTCTGCAAGAACGATTGCTGTCTAGAAACATGTGACAGGGGCTTCTTAGGACAAAATAGTAGTTTATATTATAATACTAGACCAATAGTATTATATACTTGTGGTAGTGGTAGTGAACCTCTTGCTATGCCAATAAGCAAGGATCCTACTGTTACTACTACTAGTACTGTCTTTAGACTAGAAAAACTAGATGACTGCTGTGCTACGTGTAGAGTACTAGCGCCAAATACTGATACAACAAGTATGTTTCCATATGAAGCAACAAACTCTTTCTTTACAATTAATTTAAATTGTGTATGCGTACTTAGATGCTTAGATGATACATATGTTGATTGTATATAAAAAATAGGTTTTTAAACCTATTTTCAGACTGTTGACAAATAGGTATAGTTTTTATCTATTTGTCTTTTTTTTGACTTAGAAAAGTTCAAAAGGAACAAATAAAAAGAATATCTTCTATTCCATAAGTGTCATGCACTATGATGTAGAGCAAACTTCTTGAGATTCATGCACGCATAAAGTAGAGTCAACTCTCGGTGGACTCTTTCTTTAGTTCTAAAGTATGTATTTCTTAATCCATACTTCATTTTTCCATCAGCAAAGA
>CAMODE010000050.1 GCA_946611235.1 uncultured Caryophanales bacterium
ATATTGCATTCTGTTACGACAACAACATCTGCACTCTGATTGTTCAGCATTTCGAGGCTCAATACTAACTCTAATACCTGACTGTCTACGCTTAATAATAAATGTTACCATTTATTATCCAAGACTCGCTACTAGTGGTGTTGGTGCACCTTACTAGGTAGGATTTCCACCTACTAAACTATACAACCTAACCCGGTCGCACTATCGTTAGCAGTTTCTCCATTATATAAGCCTCTATATCCTGCGTTATGAAATTTGTCAAAATTTTTAACACCCGCCTTACTAGCGGCAATATTTAAAGAATTATTTCCTTTTCTAGTTAAACTTCTTTGATAGAATCTTTTTTCATCTTCGCTAAGTTCACTATATTCTTTTTCACTTAATTCTTGTTTTCTTGTTTGGATAGCAAAATATGTTTTAGCTAAAGCAATTACTTTCTTCCTCGGATCACAATTAAGTACAATTAAATAGCAAGCATATCTTGATAACTTGTAATCAGTTATATTTCTCTTTGTATTTGAACCAATACTAACCATTTTATCGGCACTGATAAAATGGTCTGAAGTATTGTTATTACTGTTTTCACAATTATCTATAGCCTTTTTAATTACATTTGAAAATCTTTGCCATAATGTATATTCTAATACTTCCATTAATTCTCTAGCTAACCAATATTCATTACCAAATTCATCAATATGTTTAATGTCTTCAAATACTTTTTCTGTATATTCTTTTATTTCATTCATTTTATCCTCTTCCTTCCTATAAGCTATATGTTTCAACCTTCAATTAATTATTTTTAAGTTATTATCTTTCGTTTTTCCTCCTTTTATAAATTTTTTTCATTCATATGATTATGCTATTAAAAACTGTTTTTTTATATCACCTATCTCTTTCCTGTTCTCCATTTTGTAATTATATATTATAAAGTTGAATTACATCATAGTCAATATTTAGATCAAAAAAAATAATCCAATTTATAGGATTATTCTAAAAATTAAACATAAGCCATTCTGGTTTTAATATCAAAAGCACACCAAGTATTAACATAATTATTCCTCCAATTAAATGCGAATACTTTGTATATTTATTTGATATAGCTTTTATTTCTAATGTCTTCATAGCTATTACAAAAATTATAATATCATCTATTAAGAAGAATATAATATAAAGTAGCATATAAAATATATACTCAGTAGTACTTAAATTATTTAAAGATAATACTTCAGTAAAGATAACCGGAAGTCCTAAACTACATAGTAGTTCTATTAAATTAACAAGAAAAGCCAGTACCATAATACCAAGTAATGCTATTATAAATTTCTTTTCACTAACAATTTTCTTAATATAAGAAATTATTTTTTTTCTCTTCTTTTCATCAGTTACTTCGCAGCCTACATCTTTCTTTCTAGATTTAATATAATTATAGATATTAATAATACCAAAGATAATAGCAAATATACCTATTAAACTTCTAACTAATGATACTTTATTTATAAAAGACGCAAGATTAAGCCATGAAGCCATAAATAAGAAATATACTATTCCAGAAGTAAGAATAAAGGTAAGTCCTAGAGTCCACATCTTCTTTTTATCTTTCATACCAAATAGCATACTAATTAAAAAGATAAGTATCCACATAGCACATGGATTAAAGCCATCTACTAATCCTATGACAATAGCAAGTATTGGAATAGAAGCATCCTTCGCTGATATTTCTCCAAGTATTGGAACATTGTATACTTCATCTTTATAATTATCATTCGCATTAGATGTATTACTATTATCATCATCTTCTATATCATTATTATCTAATGCTTTACCTAGATATTCTCCTGTTTTATCTGGGCAACTATTTTCTAAACAATGTTCAATTCTTTTAATTATCTTTTTCTGTATACCATCACTATAACCCGTAATAACATAATCACCAATTACTAAGTATGGAATACCATCAGCTTCTTTACCAGTAATTTTAGCTACCTCCTCTAGTTTACTAACATTATCTTTATCATACCATACTTCATATTTATATAAATGAATATTATCTTTATCTTCTAAATATTCATCAAAGAAGGCAATCTCATCTCTACAGTGAGGGCAACCATCACCATGGAATAAATATATATTTAGTTCCTTTCCAAATACTATATTTGGTATTAACATTATTATAAATAATAATATATAACTATACTTCTTCATCTTTAATAATCCTTTCTATCTCACTATAAGAGTGTTCTCCCTCTAATCTTTTAATTTCTTTATCACCATTATAAAAGATAATTACTGGGAGTATTTTGCCTACATTATATTTACTTATATCATCAAAATCATAATCAATATTTTCTATCTCAATATTATAATTATCTTTAATTTTATTCATAACATTATTCATGATAATACATGACATGCAAGTCATACTATTAATTTTAACTATTTTCATCATTCATATACTCCTTTAAAACATCTATAAAATAATCAATTTCTTCATAAGTAGTTTTATAAGAAATACTTACTCTTACACTACTTAGTGCTCTTTCTTCATTATACATATTTTTAACTACCATCGACATATTCTTATCACTCGAGCAGGCACTCTTTGTACTTATATAAATACCTTTATCATTAAAATATTTTTGAATACTATTACTATCTTTACCTATAATACTAAAATTAAGAATATGGGGAATACTATTATCTGTACTATTAATATAAATATTATTATACATACTTAATGCATTCCTAATCTTATTATTTAATTCTTTAACATAACTATACTTAGTATCAATACTATCTTTAAATAAATCAAAAGCACAAGATAAACTATAAATAAGTTCAGTACTAGGAGTTCCACTCCTGTAAATAGTAGTGCTTCTTCCTCCATGAATCAAAGGAACTATCCTAATATTTTTTTTCTTTATAAGGCCTCCGATTCCTTTAAAAGTATAAATCTTATGTCCTGAAAAAGAAGCCATATCAATATTATCTAAATTAATATTAACTTTACCAAGTCCTTGAGTTATATCACTATGGATATATATTTCTTGATCATATTCTTTTACTACCTTAAATACTTCTTTAGTATTAAGAAGTATTCCAAGTTCACTATTAACTAAGCATATACTAACTAGTAATGTATTACTATCTAATTTACTTTTTAAATCTTCTATATCAACTAGTCCATTACGATCTAATTTAACAAATTCTACTATATAACCTTTACTTTGTAGATAACTAAGAGGACTTAATATACTAGAATGTTCTAAATACGTTGTAATAATTTTCTTTCTCTTACTACCCTCTATTAAACCTTTAATAGCGGTATTATTAGATTCTGATGATCCAGAGGTAAATATTATTTCTTCTTTATCGATATTAAAGTATGAACAAATATTGTTAATACTTTTATTGATAATAGACTTACTACTAAGTCCCAAATCATGAATAGAATTAGGGTTAGCATAACTATCTTTAACTAATTCATTAAACTTTTCTAATACATTATTATCCACCATTGTCGTGGCACTATAATCTAAATAAACTTTCTTCTTCATAATATCACAATTATTATTTTATAACAAAATTTAATAAAAATAAATAAATAACTAGTTGAAAAAACTAAAGCATAAGTTTAGTTGCTTTAGTTTTATTATTTTATAATATCCTTTATGATGTACAATAACCATTATCAATAATACTATTATTTTTTTCTTACCTAAATTTTTTATCTTACTATAACAAGCTTTCTCTTTATAATTATTAATATCTAATTTCTCTAAATATAAATCATTTCGATTTATTACGGCACTATATTCTTCTCTATTAATTTAAACATCAATAATTAATCCTTTATCAAATTAAGCATTAATTATCAACTACTTTACTATGTTCTTTAATATGTTCATAAGTGAGTTCTTTATCCATAAACATAATATAATTATTTCTCATATATTTATCTAAATCAAAACATATAATTGAAAATTTTTTAAAGGAATCGGTATTACACTCCATAATCATTTTAAAGAATTTATCATTAGTAAATGTACAAACATATTATTATCTAAATATTCTAAAGTAATAAAATGATATATTTGTTTTAAAAAATATTAAATTTGACACCTATTAATGTAAAGTGAACATTAATTACTAAATAGTAATTTAATTATTTTATTATTAGATAGTTTAAGACTAAAATAATTGATAAAAATAGATAATACTTCATATAAAAGTATTGATAAATATAAATAATTATTTATATTAAAAGCGAATCTAAATATATACATAAATATACCAAATATAATACTACCTAATACCTCACCATACTTAGTAAGAGGACTATACCTGTTATCAGATACTATAAATAATAAGCAAAATAAAGTTATATCAAATAAAGAAATATTAATAATAATATGAATTAATAATAAAATTATAAAAGATAATATTAATACATTCCTTTTAACTAATCTATTAAAATATAAATATATAAAACTAATAATACATAATAATATATAAATATAATAAAATATACCAGCATAACTATCAATAATATAATTATTAGATAAATAGAAAGATATTAATAAAGAAGTAATAATAACATTACTTATTTTATTCTTAAATAAATAACTAATAATATTACCAATAATACTACATATTATAAACAAAAATAGAGAAGTATTACTAGGTATAATAAAAGAAATTAATAAAGAAGATAATAAGTAATAACTATCATTTCTTTTATTAATAAGAATTAATACAAAATAATAGATAAAATAAATAATTAAAGGTTTAAATATCAAATATAAATTACAAGTAGCACCCATAATAAAAGAATATATTCCTATATAAAATATCTTAAATATAAGAAATAATATTAATAATGAAATAATTTTATAATTATCTTTATCAATATCATTATTACTTCTAAATAAAATACTATTCACTCTTAATCACCTCTTTAGCTTTATCAATATAATTATTTAAATTAATATGTGATGGACATATATAAGAACATAAAGAGCATTCTATACATTTATCAATATTAAGTTTATATAAATCATTTTTATTATTAATATTCTTCATAATAAATACAGGTATTAAATTAACCGGACATACTCTTATACATTTACCACATGAATTACATTCCTTTTCTTTTATACTATTATTCTTAGTAACAAATATAGCCTTTACATCTTTTAAAATAATCGTATCACTATTTATTTGTTTACCAGTAAAAGGACCTCCTATTGTAATAGTATAGTTTTTTTTATAACCACCTAAATAATTAATAATTTCTTTTACTGAAGTACCAATCTTAACCTTAATACAAGTACTCTTAATACCAGTACCACCAATAGTAATAATTGTTTCATTCTTTGGTATATTATTTTTAATAATTCCTTCCATATCTATTAAAGAAAGAAGATCAAGTATCCATATCTTTTTTTCTAAACTAGTTTTATTATAAGTATAATTAAATAATTCCTTAAGTAATAATTTATTATTACTAACTGGATAATAATTATCTACCTTAATAATCTTAATATTAGGATAAGTACCAATATGATTAAATAAATTATTATATAGTTTATCTGAAGTAACCGCTATTAAAGTTTTAGAAATATTAAGTTTATGCATAATATTATCAATAATATTAAGTATACTAGAAGATTCTTTATCTATATATATCCTTTTTGAAAAAATATAAGGTTCTATATCAATAGCATTAATAACTAAATATTTGATATCATAATTATCATATATATCAATAAAATTATTACTCCTTAAAGAATT
This sequence comes from uncultured Caryophanales bacterium, assembly GCA_946611235.1. GTDB lineage: Bacteria > Bacillota_I > Bacilli_A > RF39 > UBA660 > CAG-302. The sequence continues at coordinate 5,791 of CAMODE010000050.1, forward strand.
AATAAACATATCTTTATTAAAAATATAATTATTGCTTTGATACTTCTCTTTATAATCATTTTCAATTACCATACAATTAGTTTTCCTATTATCAATATCCATATAAATATTCTCTCTAACATAACCAGATATAGGACTATAAACATTATCCATAATCATATCATTTTTATATATATAATCTCCTACTAAATATTTAGAACTATCTACTGGAATATAAATAAATTCTGGTCTTAAATAACTGTCTATTTTACTACAACTATACTTCTCTTTAATATATACCTTTTCCATAATTTCTCCTAAAAAAAGTAGTATATTTTCATATACTACTTAACATTTCCTTTTTTATTTTCAATATCTTTTTGTAGTTCATAATAAGCCCTTTTAAATATATCAGCAAACTCTTCAAGCGAAGAATCATTAATAATACTAAGCAATTTTTTATACTGCTTAAATGCATTATCATACTCTGTACTTCTAGGTTCAAAATTATCCTCTACTAATTTTAAATACTCATGTAAAATCATTTTCTTTAATTCTTTTTCATCTATATAGTTACTTTCTTTCGATACTTCAATAAATTCATCTTTACATAACTTATAAATATATATAAGAACATCACCTACTGAATCAAATACTTCAAATATTTTAGAAGCTTTTACTATATCTATATTTCTACCAATCTTTTTTAACAAATCGTTAGTAAAAATAGCAAGTGCCACTCCTAATCTATATCTAAAATCATTATATAACATATTAATTTCTTCATTACTTTTAGTATTAGATAAATTAGATTCAAAAATAAAATACTCAATATATAAACTCTTAATTAACGCATAAGTATCTAATCTTTCAGCTTCATTATATGCTCTTAAAATATCTTTCTTTTCATTATCAAATCTCTTTATGTTTCCTATAGTACCATTTTCAAAATCAATACCATAAAAATAATTATCTCTAATATTACTTAATATAACGTCTTTATTCATAATATTCACCTACTTAAATGCCATATAACTAATAAATAAAATATATAAAATAGTAAGTATTGTACCATTAATATTATCCCTTTTACTACCTTTGCCAGGAACTCCTACCATCATTGATAAAAGTATTCCCCCTACTAATCCACCAATATGTGCAGTATTATCAATACTAGTACTCATAAAACCAATAATAAGATTAAATACAATAACAGGAAGTATACTCCTTTTAATCGAATTACCAAGATATGCTCTATAATAATAGCCAAAGTATAATAGTGATCCAAGAAGTCCAAAGATAGCTCCCGATGCCCCAGCAGATACTGTATTATGAGTAAAGGTCATCGATAAAAGACTACCACATATACCACTACCAACAAATATAATTAAATATTTAATTTTACCATATAAACTTTCTATTTCTTTACCAATTACATATAAAGAATACATATTACATATCAAATGCCATATTCCAATATGTAAAAAAATACACGTAAATAATCTATAAAATTCTCCATCTTTAACTAATACATCTAAATTAGCGCCAAAAGATAGTAATGTACCAGTATCCTCTGAGCCCTTTCCAAATAAGTACATAGCTATGAATAATAGAATACATATAGCCATTATTCCATAAGTAATAAAAGGTACCTTATATGAAAATATTCTTTCTGCTTCTCTACCTCTTGCTTCATTCTTAGCATTAATACTATTAGTAACCTTAACAAAGTATTCAATACCCTTTTCATTATGTCTCGTTTTATTAACAATATTAGGAAAAATATTAGTAAGCTTAGGATTATTAATATCTTCTTCTTTCTTAATATAAATATCATCATCAGAAAGTAATTTTTCATTTTCAATATCTGTATATATACTAAGAACATTAACCTTAAAAGAAAAAGTCTTTTTCTTAACTTGCTTAACAATCTTACCAAGTTTAAACTTATCAAAATCAAGTTGTTCTTTATTATGAATATGATGAGAAACAATTCTAATAATTTTATAATCACCATCTAAATTTTCAAGCCATATTTCATCATTAAGTCCATGAATAATCATTGGGTTATAATTTTCTTCTGTAACAAAATAATTAATTAAATTCATTACAAGTAAATCATCACTCTTAAATAAAATCTCTTGCATATAAATTCTCCTTCTTATTAATTATACAAGATTTTTCAAAATAAATAAAGACTTTTTATATTATTGTTTAGCAAACAAAAAAATAGTGACCCAATTATCACTATTTACTTATTAATTATTTTTATATTATTAATTATCTACCATTATGATGTGAACTAACACTTTTAGTTTTTGCACTATAACTTTGTCCTACATAATTTATAATACCTTGATAAGCAACATTAAAATCAAATGGTTCTTCAAACATATATTTAACAACATCAAAAGAAAAGCCAAAATAATTAGCAATTCTTTCCTTTACTTCATCAGAAGGACATACTCTGTTACCTCTTATAAGGTCATTCCAAAATGTATGAGATATGCCAATGGAATCTGCAAAAGCATTACCTGACCTACCAGATAAAAATTGAAAAAATTTGCATACATTCATAGTATTATTGACACTATTATATTGCCCTTTTAAATTGTTATCCATAAAAACATCCCCCTTTGTTTACGAACAAATATATTAGCATAAAAATAAAATGCTGTCAAATCACATTATTAGCATTTTTAAATATAATATTATGAAAGGAGTAATCTAATGTATAATAAGAGACCCGGTTTTAGGCCAGGATTTAATAATAATCGCTTTGGAGGAGGCTTTTTAGGTCCATTCTTACTAGGAGGAATAACGGGAGGATTAGTGGCTCCATTCTTCTATCAAAGACCATATCCTAATTATTATCCTGTATATCCTGTTTATCCATATAGACCATATTATTACTAAAAACATTCTAAAAAAGAGTGTTTTTTTCTTTAAATATGTGATAGAATTAAATTATGAAAAAGTTTAATATGATTGATGAAAATTTTATTTGTGAAAATTGTGGTAAAGAAGTTAAAAAACTAGGATATACCGCTAGGGATCATTGTCCATATTGTTTATATTCTAAACACTTAGATATTAATCCTGGAGACAGACAAAATACTTGTAAAGGATTAATGAAACCAATCGGTATTGAAAAATATAAAAACAGTTATAAAATAATTTATAACTGTGAAAAATGTCATACAAACCATAAAAATATTATGGCAACAGATGATAATTTTGATTTAATAATATACCTATCCAATATTAATCACTAAATAAAGAAGTAATTACCGGAAGTAAGAAAATAAAGACAAGAAGAACCACTATTATAAGTAAGGCTATTTTAAACTCAGGTCCTAAGTTAATAGATGCCTTCTTTTTTTTAGTATTATTTGAAACAAACGTTCTTTTAACAGGACTATCATTATTAACTACTTCATTATTTAAACTAGTATTAGTATTAGTATTAGTATTAGTATTATTTTGATTTATATTACTATAAGGAACACTTCCATTAATACTATTATTTTGAATATCCATATTATTTTGAGAATTAAAAGTATTATTAACATTATTATTTTGGGCTAGATTAGTATTAACACTCTGAATATTCATGTTCATTGGATCATTAACATTCATTTGAGGAATACCTATTGAAGTATTTAGATTACCTGATGCTCGGTAAGGAGTTACATTATTATTATTTTCTTCTTGCATATTTATTCCTCTCTTTCTATATAAAAGATTTAGGAAACCCTAAATCTTTTTAATTACTGAATATTATTTATTTGTCCATTAGGATTATTCTGTGGCATACCATTTACAAAATTAGGAACACCAAGATTATTATTATTAATATTTTGCATATTATTATTTGGCATCTGATTTACCATATTCATATTAGGAATTGGTTCAGGAACCACATTAATATGAGGCTCATTAGCATTAGCACTAGGAGCATTTACTGGGGCATTAGGTATTGGATTAACCATTGGCCCATTTACAATACCAATAGGACTAGTTGTTGTCATACTAGGCGTAGGATTAACTACTGGTTCTTCCGCTAATGACTGCATTGTTACTTCTGTAGGTTGTACTGATGTCATAGGTGAAACAGGAGTAACAGGACTTTGCATAGGCTCTACTACGGGAATTGGTTCTACAACTGGAGTTGGAGTAACAACATTATTTACCATAGGTTCCATTTGAACAGGCGTAGGAGTAACTACTTCTCTAGGTTCGATAACTGGTTTTTGTTCAGATGCTGGAACAAAGAATGAATCATTATTAATTGCTGGTTCAGCGACCATATTATTATTAGGAACTGTATTTACACTATTATTCATAGAAGTCATATTAGGTTCAGCCATAAACCCATTATTCATCATATTATTATTCAAGCCAGGATTAACTCCCATATTCATATCAGGGGTAACCATATTATTTGCCATCATATTATTATTTAAGCCACTAGTCATATTTGGTTCAAATAAATTATTATTTATATTCTGATTCATATTTTGATCAAAGGAATTAACTTGATTATTAAATCCCATATTCATACTTTGATTCATATTATTGAAATCATTTACCCCAGAATTAGTATTATTATCCTCATTCATAGTCTTTTCTCTTAATTTTTTCTTTTTCTTAGTATCTGCTAAAAATCCTATTATTGTAATAAGTAATATTAAAAGTACAGCCAAAACCCAAATATAATATTCTAATAAAAAATCAATAACTGCTTGCATTTCATTTCCTCCTCTTTACTCTACAATTAGAATAACATAAATTATTCTAAAATGCAACTAATACTTAAATTTTTCTCCAATATTTTTATCTATAAAACTTAAACTTTTAAGAGATATATCAAATGAATCTTTATACTTACCTCTTTTAAATAACTCTTCAGCTTTATTCATAGCAATATCTATTTCTTCATAAGTACTTCGATATCTATTACCATAAACAATGATATTTTCAGCCATAGTAACTAATTTAATCATATCATTAGTTTTATTATATATTTTAAATACCAAGTCTCTAGCGGTATCTACCCTAATATTAAGTATTTTAATAACAATAGGTTTCTTTTCTAATTCCTTTACTATTTCTCTAATAGCATCTTGTGCTTCTGTTAGTTCAATATAATAACTACTAGGAATAACTGGTATCTTATATTCTTTTAATCGATACTTAGCTTTCTTTAATAAATTTTCAATTGTATCAAGTTGTTCCCTAGCTCTTGTTTCATCATCTTGCATACTAGTAATTGATCTAAGTTGATAATCTAAATCATCTTGTAATCTGGATAATTTTAAAGATAAGCCATCTAATTCTTCTACTAACTTCGAATAAGCAAAAGTCTTCATCTTACCTTGTTCTACTAGTATTTTATAATCCTTATTAATCTTTTCTAAATTCTTATTAAGTAAACTAAATTTATTAATATCTTCATTAGATAAATTATAATTATACTTAATATCATCTATTTGTAAATAAATATCTCTAACTACTCTATTAATGTTTTCAATTTTATATCCTAGTTCTTTAATATTCTGTCTAAATAAATCTTTACATTCTTTTTCTTTATCAAAATCATTATATAAACTATTAAAATAATCCATAAAAGTTTTAAGTTCTACTATTGAGTCACCCATATCTAAGTTTTTTAAATTATTCATAATATTATTGATTTTATTTTTAATTTCATTAATATTATACTCAACATTCAAATAATCAAGGGGGTAACCATCTCTTTTCATTCGATAATAATAAATATCTGCTTCTTCTATCTTATTAGGAACAAGTACTGTAGCCATTAATACAATTGTCGGAGCATCATCAATTATTTTACTTAATTTATTAATCCTATCATCTAATGTACTAATCTTTTTTTCTACAGATACATATTCATTATTATCCATAGCTCTTTCAAACTCGACAAATAACTTATCTATCTTATTAAATTCTTCTTCAATATAAGTACTAACTTCCCCATACTCTTTCTTATTTCTTTCAAACTTATTTTCAAGTTCTCGATAAACTATTTTTAACTTAGTAATTAAAGACCTATTTCTTTCTTCTGACTCTGTAATTAATTTAACTTCATCTAATAGAGTATCAGTCTTTTTCTTCAAAGTTCTAAGTTCCATCTCTATACTAGCTATCTTTCTAATTGCTGCTTTATAATCCTTCCTGTCAATCATAAATTCAGCATCTGATATAGAATCCGTAAGTTCTGGTATTTTTGTATCTCTAATTAATTTAAAAGTATTATCCCAATCTTCCATCTTCCCTTTTAAATTATCCGTCTTAACTAGTTCTTTAACTTTCGATATTTCACTAAGAACAGGAACACCAAGTAAATTATTTTTTTCTATATCTAAATTTTCTATTTCTCTCTTATATTTCTTTTTTTGATTACTCTTAATAATAACAACAGTAATAATTATAAGGATAATTGCCAATATAAAAGCTGATATAGTAATTAAAAGGACACTATCCATATTCTTACCACCTTTCCTACTCATACTATATTTTACCACAAAATATTTTTTTTTAAAATACAAATATATACTTTTTTTATTATTTTTAATAACCGCTTCGCTAACTAATTAACTATCGTTAATTAGCAGTAGACTTCTACAAGAAGAATCCATTATATAGATTATATTCTAGATACACAAGTTTTTTGTAAAATAGATGTAAATAGTATTTACTAATCAGATATATTTCTTTATAATAGAAAATTAGTTAGAATGATATATGGGGAGATGGTTAGCATGAAAAGACTTAATATTTTTGTCGATGAAACAGGAGGATTTGGTTTTGGAGAAGGAACTTCTAGATTATATGGAATTTCATTTGTTTTTCACGAGCAAGATAATAATATTAGAAAAGAAATTGATACATTAAATGATAGATTAAACAAATTAGAATATCATAACATGATACATACCGCTGAATTAGTTAATAATAAAGGCGAATATAAGAGTATTAGTGCTCGAGTTAGAAAAAGCATATTTAATGCTATATATACTTTTTCAAAAAGGATAGATGTTAAGTATTACACAATTATTATTGATAAAAAATATATGGATGATAATAAGATATTAAAGAAAAATATAAAAATTGCTATAAACAAAATAATTAATGATAACTTAGATTATATTAACATGTTTGATGTAATAGTGATATATTATGATAATGGTCAAATACCATTAGGTAAAATAATTGATTCAGAGTTTTCTATATTTAATACTAAGCACATCATAGATTTTGATCATAAGGAAAAGAAATTGTTTCAAGTTGCCGATATGCTTACCTTTATCGACAAATGCGATTATAAAGAAAAACATAAAATTTCTATGACTAAAGCTGAAAAGTATTTCTTCAAAGATGATGAAATGAGAAAAATCATAAAACGAATTGAAAAGAAACGATTATAACATTAAAAAAACAACCAAATGGTTGCTTTTTTAAGCGGGACCTAGCCCCTACACGAGTCAGGCCCGATTACTGTAAACAGTAGAGGCCCAAAGTAGATATAATCTACATTATATTATATCTCACTTGCAAATAAATTATACCAAATATATTTATATTTGTAAATTGTTTTACAAAAAATTTTTATGTAACTTAATTATTTTTATTCAAAAGCAAATAAATATATGGTATTATATATAGAAAGAAGGTAAGAAGATGATTGATTTTACCAATGCTATTGAAGAATTTAATACCTATAGTGGATCAGAAAAGAAAAAAACATTAATATATGATAATACTAAATACTTAGTAAAATTTCCAGAGCCATTAAAAAATAACAAATTCAAATATAATAATATTTCAGAATATATAGGAAGTAATATTTTTAAAATGTCTGGTTTTGAAACACAGAATGTAGTATTAGGAAATTATAATTATAATGGAAAAGATAAAATAGTATGTGGATGTGTTGATTTCACTGATAATAACCATATACTATGTGAATTTGAAAACTTAGCCCTAAGTTCCAATCCAGATAAAAAAATAGAAACAGAAATAAATGATATTATGGAAGTATTAGAAGAAAATTCTCATTTAATAAATGTAAAAGAAACTAAAGATAAATTTTGGGATATGTTTATTATTGATAGTTTAATAGGAAATACAGATAGACATAATGGTAATTGGGGATTTCTTCTTAATAAAGAGACAAAAGAACTAAACTTCTCTCCCATATATGACTGTGGTTCATCACTTAATCCTATGTTAGACGATGAAGAAATGAAAAATATTACAAGTACTGAACTAAAGAATCTAGCTATTAATTGTTATTCTTGTTTAAGAGAAAACAATAATAAAATTAACTATATGTCATTTATAAAAGAAATGCAAAATGTAGATTGCAATAATGCTTTAAAAAGAGTATTTAATAATATTGATATAATTAAAATAAATAACTTTATTGATAATATAGAATGCATATCAAATTATCGTAAAGACTTCTATAAAAATATTATTAATATACGATATAATATATTAAAGGAAACATATAATAAATTAGTTTAAAGTAAAAACAACCATGCGGTTGTTTTTTATAATTTTACTAAGTTTGTATATTACTAACATTACTTATTCTTTATACCAAAACTATTATTGTATTCTTCCAAACTTTTAATATACTTAGTTATATTAGTAGTTACTTCAGTAAACATCGAAGTAGCTGCTGCCATAAAACGAATATATTTATCTTTTTCACTAACATCAGTTACATTTAATAAGCTTTTAATGGCTATTAATACATTTCTAATATCACTATATACTTTTTCTTTAGTACTATCATCTAATTTCTTATCATCTATATCTTTCATTATATTAATAACTTCTAATAATATATCTTTATGATTATAATTATTTAATTCTTCATCTAAGTATCTCTTTCCATTTACTAAATCAAAAGATATCTCTAATTGCCTATGAATATTTAATCCATGCTCTTCATATTTATCTAAATTAGCATACTTATCTATCTCTATAATTAATGGATGAAGTTCTCTTCTTAATCCTATTTCTATTTCTTCATATCTTTCCTTAGTAACATTAGTATTAAGTTCATTACCAATACTATCTTTATATTTATTTAAAACAGTATTAATATCATTTCTAATTTTATTAGTATACTCACTACTAGATAATCTATCTAATGAATTTCTTATCCCATTTATAAAACCAATAATATCATTATCTTTAATATCTTCTTTATATTCACTTACATTTAAAATATTATATAAACATAATAATTTATACTTAGGAACATCTTTTACTTTATCAGTAATACTACTTAGTAATTCATTAATCTTATTATCTAATTCATTCTTAATAAGTGATGATTCTTCAAGTACTGTATTACCATTAATTTTATCTATAATATAATTTTTTATTTTATTTGCTACATCATCTAAATATTTAGTAAGAGTAATCTTAATATCATTATTATTATCTAAGAATGCTGATAAATATAATATATTCTTAATCTTACTCTCTATATCATTATCATATGAATAAGATTCTACTTTTTTATTAATTAACTCTTTATAATCATTAATATTCTTACTAAATAGAATAAAATCATTTAATTCTTTTATTAGACCTGTTCGGAAAGGAGTATTTTAAAAATCACAAAAATGTGGTATCATATATATAAAGGTAAATAGGTGGTACTTATGTTATATATATTGTTAATTTTGATTGGTATATTAGGTGGGATAGTTTTAGATAGAGTTATTCCTACTAAAAAAGATAAAATAGAAAATGAATATGTAAAAATCTTTAGGGAAGCAATTGAAAAAGATTTAGAACAGGACAAGGTAAAAAAAAAGAATTGAAATTAGATACCAAGAGCTAATGGCAATTACTGATGATGCAAAATTTAAATTACTTACAGGGGTTACTCGAAAAGTCTTTTTAGATTTAATGGGAATATTGCAACCAATTTATGACGAAACTCACAAAAATGGTTCTAACAGAGGAATTGGAGTTGGATGCAGGTTATTATTAGCATTGACTTACTGGAGAGAATATAGAGGAATGCGACAAATGGCATTTGACTACGAATTATCTGTATCTACAGTATGTGAAAGTATACATTGGGTAGAAGATAATTTGAGTAACCATCCAAATTTTAATTTTGGAAGTATAGAAGAAGAAATTAACAAATTAGAAAGTCAAAATATTAATGTTAGTAAAATTATTGGAGATGTAGAAGAACAACCAATTGAAAGACCTACAGATAATCAAGAACTTCATTACTCTGGTAAGAAAAAAAGACATACTACAAAGAATCAAATTATTATTAATGAAGATGATTTAAGAATTATAAACTATTATAATGCAGTAGCAACAACACATGATTTTCAAATGCTAAAAGATAGTAATGTTATCGATACTTTAAACAAATTAAATATAAGTTGTAAATTTGATAGTGGATATCAAGGAGCCCAAAAATTATTAAATAATGCATCAATTCCATACAAAAAATCAAAATATCATGAGTTAACTGAAGAAGAGAAAACATATAATAGGAATCTATCTTCAACGCGAATAAAAATAGAGCATGTAAATAGGACTATAAAAATATTTAGAATTATGAAAGAAACTTATAGAAATCATCAAAAAAGATATGATAAAAAATTGAAGATTATGTTTACTATATACAATATGAATTTAACATAGTACCTTTCCGAACAGGTCTATTAAACTCTTTATTCTATTCAAAAATAAATAAGTATCATTCTTTAATCCTTCATAATCAAACCTATCCCCATTATCTTTACCATATTCTGGTTTAAAACTTTCAATAGAACTTTTATATACTCTATCTATTTCATTTACCTTTTCAGTAATAATACTAGCTATTTTCTTAGGAAAATCTTTACATAAATATATAATCTCATCTTCAAGATGCTTAATATCATCTTCATCTTTTTGAGAACTAATTTCGTTCTCATATTTTTTTTCTTTATTTACTTCTGATAATACAATTTTTTTATCTTTTATAAATGTTACATTCCTATCTTTTACTAATTCTTTAAATAATTCTTTAATTAACTTTTTTTCTTTCTCCTTAGAAAAAAAAGAATATTGTGGGCTTTTAAATTCAATATTTTTAGCACTTTCTTTATTAGCCAATACTGCATAAATAAGATTAATATTTAAACTATTAATATCTAAATACTCAATAGTTACTTTATCTCCATCAAATAGAATATTACACTCATTACTTATACTAAATTTCTTTAATGAAGAACAACCAACAAAAGCTTTTGGTCCAAGATTAGTTACACTTTCTGGTATTGTTATTTCTTCAAGTAACCAGCATTTTTCAAAAGCAAAATTTCTAATTGTAGTTAAGCCTTCGGAAAGATTAACTCTTTTTAAATGACATTTTAGAAATGCATTATATTCAATTTTAATCAAACTACTAGGCATTGTTATTTCTTCAAGTGATATACAATTTTCAAAAGCACACTCATTAATTGCAGTTAAGCCTTCGGAAAGATTAACTCTTTTTAATGACCTGCAACCCGAAAAGGCCATATAACCTATTCTTTTTATATTACCAGGTATATTTATTTCTTCAAGTGATATACAATTTTCAAACAATTGATCAAAAAAAGTCATATTTTCTGATAAATGAACTTTCTTTAGATTAAAACAATGTTCAAAAGCAGAAGACTCAATAGTTATTACACTATTTGGAATATATATTTCTTCAAGGTGTCCATTATGGTAACATGCATGAAAAGCTATTGAAGTAACTCCTTCAGGTATATTAAGACTTTTTAATCCAGGATTAACCCCTACTAAAACTCCATCTCTAATTTTATAATCATTATTTTCTATATTCATAATGCACCCTCTTACATATGTTATCTTTACTTAATTATATAATGAAATTACTTATAAGTAAAGAAAAAGAGAATAATTTCTCTTTATCTCGTCCATTCAAATTCAAAATCTAATATTCTGACAGTATCACCATCTTTAATACCATTTTTAATAAGTTCATCGTCTACTCCCATTTTTCTAAGTTTATTAGAAAATCTATCATAAGCTTCTTCGGTATTAAAGTTTGTCATTCTAAATAATTTTTCTATTTGGTCTCCTCTTACAACAAAAGTATCTCCATCTTTAGATATGGTAAATGGTTTTTCCATTTTAAATTTATATAAAACATGACTTTCGATGACATCATCTTCATATAAAGGTTTATCTTCTATTTCACTTACCATATCCGATAGTTTTTCTATTACTTCATCTAATCCTTCATTAATAAGAGCAGTCACTTTAAAAATATCTTTATTATTAATCTTTTTCTTAAATTCCTCTAAATTATCTTTAGCTTTTTCTCCATCCATTTTATTAGCTATAATAATTTCTGGTTTTAATAATAATTTAGGACTAAATGCTTCTAATTCTTTTCTAATTGATACATAATCTTCATAAGGGTTTCTACCTTCTTCCGCTGACATGTCAATTACATGAGCAAGTATCTTAGTTCTTTCAATATGTTTTAAGAACTTATGACCAAGACCTATTCCTTCGCTTGCTCCTTCAATAAGCCCTGGAAGATCTGCTACTACAAAATCATTCTTCTTTGTTTTTACTACTCCAAGATTAGGAGACAATGTCGTAAAATGGTAGCTTGCTATCTTTGGATTAGCATTTGATATCATTGAAAGAATGGTACTTTTACCAACCGAAGGCATACCTACTAGTCCTACGTCCGCAAGCATACGAAGTTCTACTTTAATCTTTCTAACTTCACCTGGCTCACCTTTTTCAGCAAATGATGGGCAAGGATTACTTCTCGTAGCAAGAGCAACATTACCTCTACCACCTCTACCACCATATGCTATCGTAGCTTCCTGGCCATGTTTAGTTAAATCAGCAATAATAACATCAGTATCAAAGTCTCTTACTGTTGTTCCAACTGGTACTTTAACAATTAAGTTCTCACTATGAGCACCATTCATTCCTTTACCAAGACCATTTTCTCCATTATCGGCTTTAATTTTCTTTTGATATCTTAAATCAATTAATGTCTTAAGGCCAGAATCAGCCTTAAAAATAATATCAGCACCTTTACCACCAGAGCCACCAAAAGGTCCTCCCATAGGTACATAACTTTCTCTTCTATATGCTAAGCATCCATTACCACCAGATCCAGCTTCTACATTCATAACAACTTCATCAACAAACATATTATCATCTTCCTTCATATTTAACTTTATAGATAATAACAAGATATAATATTATAAGTAAAATAATATATATACCTGATACCCATAAAATTCTAAGATAATTAATTTTTTTCTTTTCTTTTTTTTCTTTCATTATATACTCCTCTTATTCTATTAACTATTTTATCATATAACTCCTCAAAGAAATCAATAACATAAGTATCAATAAAAGCAAAAAGTAAAATTAAAACGACACTTATTATACTAAATTTTGAAACTAAAAACAAGTCTGGAAATATTATTAATATTAAAGTAAATGAAATACTGCAAAATATAAGTAATACTTTTCTAAGTAAACTAAGTGGTTTACATATTGTATATAGGAGTCTTAAAGTAATAAAACCAGTAAGAGACACTACTACCAAACGATATGTTTCAAAGTCTTTATGAAATAATGTACATATCATCATAATAACAAAAATATTAAGTACTACTACTAATCCATTAGATAAAGCATTTCTAAATACTTTAATAAGAAAATTCTTTTCTGATTTATTATAATTAGGTTCAAAAGCTAAAAAGAATGATGGAATACCTACACAAAAAGCACTAATTAAAGATAATTGTACTGGATAAAAAGGATACTCATATCCCATAAAGATAACAAGTAGTGATAAAAAGAATGAATAAGCCGTTTTAATTAAATACATCGATGATACTCTCTCGATATTATTAACTACTCTTCTGCCTTCATTAACAATACTAGGTAAATTAGAAAAATCATCATCCGTTAGTATTACTTCTGATACACCTCTTGCCGCACTAACACCACTTCCTAGTGATATACCACAGTCTGCCTCTTTAAGACCTAATATATCATTAACACCATCGCCAATCATTGAAACAGTATTATTTTTCTTTAATGCTTTAATAACTCTCTGTTTATCTTGCGGTTTCATTCTACCAAAGATCTTCTTCTCATTAGCTACTTTAATAAGTTCTTCATCACTTTCCGGTAAATCCTTACCTTCAATATATAAATCATATCCTTCAAAATCAAGACTTTTTAATATATTTGAAACAGTAATCGGATTATCTCCTGATATTACTTTAATATCTACTCCCTCTTCTTTAAAATACTTAAGTGTATCTTTAGCAGACGCTCTAACATTATCCTTAAGAATAATAAAAGCCACAATCTTTTTATCTTCTCCTCTAGCTAAAGTAAGAATTCTATATCCCTTATTTAAGGAATCATCTAATTCACTATAATCAGTTACTTTTTTATCTGTAATATATTCAAGTGCTCCTAAATAATAATTAACATTATCAATATTTGTAATACTACACTTCATTGCAGATGAAAAAGGAGTCCTATCTATTACATTTAAATCATTTTTAACACCAAACTTCTTTTTTAAAGCAATATCCGTAGCATTATTAGCTTCTTCCGTTAAAATATTAGATATTATATCATAAACATTAATTCTCTTATCCATAGTAATAACATCCACTACTTCCATTGTACCATCTGTAATTGTACCAGTCTTATCTAAACATAATACATCAGTACAAGATAAAATTTCAATGCCATGTAGTTTTTGAATAATTACTTTTCTTTTTGCCATCTTAACAACGCCCGCTGTTAAAGCAATCGAAGTAAGAAGTACTAATCCTTCAGGTATCATCCCAATAATACCTGCTACTGCTCCTAGTACTGCTTCACTATAACTTTGATGACTAAAGAAATACTGACTTACAAATAGCATAATACCTACTGGTACAATTAAAATTGTAATAACCTTAAAGATACTATTAATCGTTCTTTGTAGAAAAGAAGAATTGTCTTTAATTTCCGATGCTTCTCTTACTAAATTACTAGCATAATCATTACTTCCAATACTAATTACTTTAGCATATCCATTACCACTAGTAACAAAAGAGCCAGACATAATCTTATCATCTTTTCTCTTTATAATAGCATCAGCTTCTCCTGTTATAATTGATTCATCGACCTCTAAAGATGATGATTTAAGTACCATTAAATCAGTAACAATAGAATCTCCTGATGATAAAAAAATAACATCATCCATAACAATTTCTTCTTTAGGAATAACTTCTTTTTTACCACTTCGAATAACTGTTACTTCATCTTTTTTATTAATCTTAATATTATCTAGTATTCTTTTAGCTTTAATTTCCTGATAAATAGATATAAAAGTATTAAAAATAATTGTTGTAACAAAAGTAGCATTTTGAATATAACCAGTAGTTAATACTAATACAAATAAAGAAATATTTAAAATATTAAACAAAGTAATTGTATTACTTCGAATAATTTGTTTAACACTTCTTGTATTCTTAACATCTATATTGTTAGATAAACCATTTTCTTTACGATATTCAACTTCTTGATAAGTAAGACCTTCCATAATATCCTCCTTTAGAAAAAGGGCTAAATGCCCTTATTATCTACTAAAATATCCTCCACCACTATAAACTAAAGCCGGGAAACCAAATACATTTCTAGGATTAAATGAATGTGAATTAAATGAATAAGCATTATGACCATATGCCATACCAAAATGTAAATGAACACCACCTGTACAAGCATCATAACTAGCCGTACTTCCTCCACCTACTTCACCAATCTTCGTCATCGGAGTAACAGCTTGTCCTTCACTAACACTAATACTAAGTAAATGCATATAGACAGTCGTATAAGGTGTCCCATTAACACTATGATATACAAATACCATATTACCACCACAACTAGATCTATATACAACTCTCGCTACTGTACCATTTGCAGCACCATATACAGTCGTTCCTTCACTAACACAATCTAAGTCAATACCATGATGTCCACTGACTGATCCACTCCAGTCAGTTCTCTGTCCATATCCAACATATTCACTAGTAACACAGCCTCTTGCTAAAGGATAATTCCATCCTGTTGCATTAACCATTGTATTAACAGTACCACAAGTAGTAATATTTTCATTATCTTTACATCCCTTATCAACATATCTCTTTATTTCTTTCTTCATATCAGCAATATCTTGTTCAATAGTAGTGCCTTCTTCTTGATAACTAGATAAATTAGCCCTAAGAGTTACCATCTTACTTTCTAACTCTCTACTACTACTCTCTAAATCAGTTTTATTATTAGCAAGAGTCTCTTTCTTCTTTTCTAAAGAACTAATAAGTTCCTCTAACTCTTTCATTAAATTATTATTATAATCCGTAAGTTGTGATACA
Organism: uncultured Caryophanales bacterium; assembly: GCA_946611235.1. GTDB lineage: Bacteria > Bacillota_I > Bacilli_A > RF39 > UBA660 > CAG-302. The sequence continues at coordinate 22,257 of CAMODE010000050.1, forward strand.
ACTGCATATCGATATATAAAATCAGTATAAGAATCAGCTTCAAATAAATACTCTAAATATACATTCTCACCTGATGATACCTGAAGAAACTTAAGAAGTTCATTAGTTTCTTCTTTTTTCTTTTCAATCGTATCTTCATTCTCTTTAATTTCATCTTCTGTATTTTTAATATCATTTTTAATACTAGCAAGTTTACTAGTAATAGTATTAATTTCACTAGTTAAATTATTAATTTGCTCATTAGTCATATTCTTATTATTTTGAGCTTCACTATACTTTCTTTCTAAAGCACTAAGTTCATTCTTTAAGTCCCCAAGTGTTTTAGCTTCTACTTTATATATTGGCATAACCATCATCATAGTAATAAAAAGAATAGTTATTAACTTTTTCATACACATCACATCTTTCATTAACATTATATATTAATTAATAATTTTAGTCAACAACTCTTACTTTTTTTTTAATATTGGTACTTTTTTTTAATATTGGCTTATAAAAAAATAAAAGTCCCATTTTTATTCATGGAACTTTTTATATTAACAACTTATTTAGTTTGATAATTTGATCCGCTAAGTTGGTTTTCTCCTAATTTAACTAATCTCTTAGTAATTTCTCCACCAACTGAACCATTAGCTCTAGAAGTTGCATCTGGTCCTAAATTAACACCAAATTCATTAGCTATTTCATATTTCATTCTTTCGATAGCTTGTTTAGCTCCTGGAACTACCATTTTACTATTTGAACTGTTATTACTCATTTTCGTTTCACCTCCTACACTAATAGGTTGTGAAATTAATGAATTTTAATACTCTTTATTTAATGGTAATTTTTTCTAGATATCAAACTTCTTATTATCTTTTTTTATCTTAATAATTTCTCTACTATTTATAGCATCATCAATAAGTTTTTCATAATCAAAACTTTGTTCATACTCTATTGCTTTATCTATATCAGGATTAATAACAGGATGTTTAGGTAAAAATATCGTACAACAATCTTCATATGGAAGAATTGAAGTTTCATAAGTATCAATCTTTCTAGCAATATCTATTATTTCTAATTTATCTAAACATGCTACTGGTCTTATTACTGGAACACTTGTAACACTATTTATTACTCTCATACTAGTAAGAGTTTGACTAGCTACTTGACCTACTGATTCACCATTTATTAAACATAACAAATTATTTTTTTCCATTATTTTATTTGCTATTCGATACATCATTCTTCGCATTATGGTTATCATATATGTAGGGTCGATATTTTTATAAATCGCCTCTTGAATATCTGTAAATCTTACAATATGTAGTGTAATATTTGCATCATATTTATTAAGTTTCTCTACTAATGTTTTTACTTTGTTTTTAGCCATCTCACTTGTATGTGGTGGCGACTCAAAATAAACACACTCCAGTCTGATTCCCCTTTTCATAGCTAAATATCCCGCTACTGGGGAATCAATTCCTCCTGATAACATAAGAAGGCCTTTGCCTGCTACTCCTACTGGATAGCCGCCAGAGGCTTTTATTTCTTTTTCATATATATAAGAATAATCTTCTCTTATTTCTATTTTTAATAAATATTCTGGATTATGAACATCAACTTTAATATTATCAATATTTTTTAAAAGTAATGCTCCTATTCTTCTACTAAAATCCATACTAGGAATAGTAAATGTTTTATCTGCTCGATCTGTTTCTACTTTAAAAGTTTTAAAATCCATATTTTTAGCAACTTCTAATACTTTAGATTCTATTTCTTCAGTATTAGTATTTACTCTATGAGCTATAACTATACTATGAATACCAAAGATATTTTTTAATATATTAGTTATTTCTTCAATATTATCATCAGTCTCTATAAACATTCTAACCCTATTTTTTATAATTCTAACATCATATCCATCTAAGGCTTTCTTAATATTATTGTATAGAATATTTATAAATAAATTTCTATTACCACTTTTAGTAGTTAATTCTCCATATTTTATTAGTATTAATTTCATTTATATCAATCCATTTCTATGATGCATTTGCACAATCACTATCATTATCTTTAAATACATATTTATTAGATATATACTTTACGCAACAAGTATTATCACAAATATCATTTATTTCAATACCAGGTATATCTTGATCATTTATTAATGATGATACTAACACTCCATCTATCTCACTAGCAGAACTATGTCTATCAAAATAAAGTTCTGCGGATGATTCAAGAAGTTGTATTTTTGCATCTTTTTGTTTTTGTTTACTTCTTTCTATTGAAGAAGTAATATTAGGAAGAGCTATTCCCATTATAATTACAAGTATAGCTATTACTGCCATTAATTCAATTAACGTAAATCCTTTTCTATTTAATCTTTTCATTCTTATCACCTACATTAAGTATAAAGTATTTTTATTTTTTATACAATAACTATTTAATTTTTTCTTTTAATTTACTCAAAATATTTATAGCATCAATTGGTGTAATATTAAGTATATCTATTTTTTTTAGTTCTTCTTCTACAACACTACTATGTTCTTCAAAATTAAGAGGAAGCGTTGTCTGAATATAGACATCTTTTTTCTTTTCTTTTGATTCATATGTTTTTAAGATAGAGTCTGCTCTTTCTATTACAGAAGTTGGTAAGCCTGCTAATTTTGCAACATTTATTCCATAACTTTTATCGACACATCCATCTTTTACTTTATGAAGGAATGTAATATTACCTTCTTCCTCTACGGCTGAAACATGCTTATTTTTTAGATTTTTAAGTGTCTTTTCCATATCTGTTAATTCATGATAGTGTGTTGAAAATAATGTCTTACATTTAATATTATTCGCAATATACTCTAAAATAGCTTCTGCTAAGCTCATACCATCAAAAGTAGCAGTACCACGTCCCAATTCATCAAATAATATTAAACTATTTTTTGTAGCAAAACGAATAGCCCGAGAGGCTTCTTTCATTTCAACCATAAAAGTAGATTCTCCACTTACTAAGTCATCAGAAGCTCCAATTCTTGTAAAGATTTTATCAAAGATTGGAAGAGTTGCCTCTCTAGCAGGTACAAAGCATCCTATCTGTGCCATAATTGAAATAATACCAAGTTGTCTCATATAAGTAGATTTACCTGCCATATTAGGTCCAGTAATAAGTAAGATATCCGTATCTTTATCCATAATAATATCATTGGGTACATATTCTTCTCCCTTTAATACTTTTTCGACAACTGGGTGTCTAGATTCAATGACATTTATTTCATTAGTACTAGTAATTGTTGGTCTTACATAATTATATTTTTCACTAACTAGAGCAAAAGATTCTAAAACATCTACTTCACTTATTACTTTAGCTATTTTTTGTAAAACAGATATATATTCTTTACACTTATCTCTAATACCACAAAATAAATCATATTCTAAATTAATAATTTTATCTTCCGCAGATAGTATTAAGTCTTCTTTTTCTTTAAGTAAAGGAGTAATAAATCTTTCACAATTAGCAAGCGTTTGTTTTCTAATATACCCCATATCATCTGTTATTAAGTTTAAATTACCTTTCGATACTTCAATAAAATAACCAAATACTTTATTAAATCCAACTTTAAGATTCTTAATACCTGTTCTTTCTCTTTCTTCTATTTCAAATTTACTAATAAAGTCTTTGCCACCTTTACTCAAAGACTTTAATTCATCTAATTCACTAGAATAACCTTCTTTAATTAAGTATCCTTCTTTTAAACTATTAGGAGGTTCTTCATATATTGATTTTTCTAATAAATCATATAAATCATCTAAGGTATCAATAGTATCATAATACTTTATCTTCGATAGTTTTTCTTTAATACTAGGAAGGACTTTTAAAGAACTTTTTAATTGTAATAAATCTTTTGCAGAAGCACTACCAAAACTAATTCTTCCACATAATCTTTCTAAGTCATATACTTCATATAAATCATTACGAAGTTCTTCAGCGGTTATAAAGTCTTCGAGCAAATTAGTTACAATATTGTATCTTTTATTTATTTCAGTTATATCTAAAAGGGGATTTTCAATAAAGGATTTAAGTCTTCTACTACCCATCGCAGTTTTAGTATTATCTAAAAGCCAAAGTAGTGAGTATGTTCTTTCTTTAGTTCTTAAGTTTTCAGTTAATTCTAAGTTTCTTTTGGTATGAATATCCATTTCCATAAAGTCATTCTTTTTTATTATTTTTACTTTTTGGAAATGCGATAGCTCTCTTTTTTGATCTATATTTAGATAATATAATAAATATTTAATAGATTTAATTACTCTATCATCAGTAATATCTTCATAGATATTAGTATACTCATTGTCTAGTAAATTATCATTATATGATATGGGAACTTTATTATCTTTTAGACTTCCTATTAATACTTTATCAGTAGTAGTATTAGTAACTAATTCTTTTATTTCTAAAGACAATACTTTATATATAATATCAGTATTATTTTTTTCTAATATTTCAGAGTATATTTCACCAGTAGTAATATCAGAGTATGTTAGTACTACTCCATATTCAAAATCATATAAAAAACCTATATAGTTATTTTCTTTTTCATTTAATGAATTAGCATTAATAATCGTACCAGAAGATATTATCTCAGTAATATCTCTTTTTACTATTCCCTTTGCAAATTTAGGATCTTCCAACTGCTCACAGATAGCTACTTTAAACCCTTTTTTAATTAATTTATCGATATATACTTCCGCAGCATGATGTGGTATTCCGCACATTGGTACTCTCTCTTCTAGTCCAGCGCTCTTTCCCGTTAGGGTAAGTTCTAAAGCATGAGATACAACTTCAGCATCTTCAAAAAACATTTCATAGAAGTCTCCTAATCTATATAATATTATTGTATCCTCATATTTATCTTTAAGTTCTACATAATGCCTCATCATCGGTGATAATTTATCTCTATTTACATCATTTCTTTTCATACTACTAACCTTCTTTTTTCTTTTATATTATAACATCTAAAGGAAATATTGTAAATTATTAATTTATATTAATTATGTTTTAAATAATGTTTAAAGAAAGAATAATTTCATATAATAATAATGCAAATGTTAGTTTGCAAAAATTTTATACAAAATATTGACTTTTTGTATAAAATATAGTATATTATTATTGCATTCGAAAAAGTGCATTAATAAGAAAATGTTTCTCGCTTCCGGGTGGCTAGCGAGTAATAAGTAATCCCGGTCGACAATGTTTCTCGCTTCTGGGTGGCTAGCGAGTAATAAGTAATCCCAGTTGAAAATATTTGAAAACTTCTATCATATGATAGAGTTTTCTTTTTATATATGTTATACTTATTTACAGGAGTTGATAATCTATGAAAATTGAAACAGGATACCTTTATCATATTAAAGATGAATTTTTTGACATAGTAAATGATGAAAATCTTATGACTAATCATGAAAGAGGAAAGAAACGTCCAACATATTTTACTATTAAGGATAAGAATATTTTATGGTTTATTCCTCTTAGTTCTAAGGTAGATAAATATAGAAATATAGTTGATAAAAAAGTTAAAAAGTTTGGTTTTTGTAATACAATATTAATTGAAAAAGTATTTGATAGCGATGCTGCTATACTCTTGCAAAATGCTTTTCCTACACTAGAAAAATATATAGACCATGTACATACTATAGATGGTAAACCTTCTAGAGTGCCAGAAAAACTAGAAAAGATAATATTAGAAAACTTTAATAATTTAATGAAATTAAAGAAACGTGGTATTAATTTATTTTTTACCAATATAGATAAAATTAAAAAGCAAATGTTAGATGAATTAAAACTATCAAAATAATGTAAATTATCTTGATAGTTTTTTATATATTAATTACTTCATCTTTTTTAATCTTAAGCGGATTATCTGTAGTAAATACTAATTTATCATAATTATCTTCAAAAAATTTACTACTTACTCTATTGCAAAATTCATTTATATCATAATCACTATTTAAAACATAAAGATAAGCATTACCACATTTATTAATAACATATTTTAAAGTTTTTTCATTAATAGCATCACTAAACTTCATAAAGAAAGTATTAGAAAATATCTTTCTATTAACTCTATTAGTATTATTACTATTTACTTTAGGAAAATTATCTGTTTTAATTCTTAAAGATACATAGTCTATACTACTAATTAATTTAGATAACATTACCATAACTTTATAATCACATAATAAATCACTTTTAGTAATATCATAATTATGACTCTTTTGAATACCTTTAAGTAATACTAAATTATATGGATAAAAAGATAAATGAATAATATTATTTTTAAGATTAGGATATTTATTTATGATATTCGCTAGCGAAGAAAGATTCTTTTTATTAAAAAATACTATATCTTTACTCTCAATTTGAATAACTCTACTACCTAATAAAGAACTATTTAAATTAAAGTAATCAAGTATTTCTTCTAAAGCAACTATCTTAAAAGTAAAAGATTTATTATTACCATTAATACTCTTTCTAAAAGTAAAACTCACATCTTTAAGTTCTTTTAATGTATAAGATTTAACAAAGCCCCTACCACTAGATATATCATCAATATATTTATCATGTATAACTACTGGTACATTATCTTTAGTAAAGCATATATCAAATTCAAATCCATATAAACTACCAAGCATTTCTTTATTATTAAATATTTCTTCTAATACATTAATAGAATTTTCTGGATACTTAGTCATTTCAAAACCCAATCTATGAGCTATATATTTCATATCACCAATTCTATTAATAAATTCCTTATATTCCATAATAATCCTCACTTATTTCACACAAACTAATTATAGCAATATTTTTATTAAAAGACAATTGTTATTTTAAGTAAAATAATATATAATTAATTAGAAGGTGTTATAAATGAGTAAGAAAAGAAAAAAAAGGAAATTAAAATTAGGAAGAATCTTATTACTATGTATAATTATTATAGTAATAGGACTAGGTATTTATTTTGTTATACCAAAGAATTATGGATATAAAAAAGATGTCGTTAAAGTATTTAAAGAAGAAAATATAATAGATATTATTAGACAAAATAAAAAGTATTCTAAAGTACTTGAAGAAGCGATACTAAATAATAGTTTTAATAAAGAGTATTTACTTGATTATTTAAATATTAATTATATAGAAGAAGATAACTATATTGATAATATTAATAAGTTATTAGTACTAGGATATAATAGTAATGATATAAATACTTTTTATGAAAAATTACCTAATAGTATTAATATCATTATAGATAATGAATATGATAAAGATATTGTTAATTATTTAAATTTATCTTACTTTAAAGAAGATTATTTAGATAGATATATTAAATATGGATATACTATTAAAGATTTAAAAAGTCCATATGATGTTACTAATATTATAAATAACTTTACTTATGAAGATAATGTTACTTATGTTAATGCTAATCTAGATAAAGATTATTATACTGATGATATTAATATTAGTAATGAAGATGCTATGAAATTAGATATACTTGTTAATAAATATCATAAGCTAGATAGTAAGTTTGAACCAAGTGATTTAGAAAAGATTGATAGTAAGTTTGCTTCTGGTAATAATCAAAGAATGCGAAAAGAAGCTAAAGATCATTTTGAAGAGATGTGTGCTGATGCTTTAAAAGATGGTTATAAAATGTATGCTGGTTCTACTTATCGATCTTATGATTACCAATTAGGATTATATAATAGATATGTAGCTAAAGATGGATTTAATGCTGCAGAAACATATTCCGCAAGAGCAGGATACTCCGAACATCAATTAGGATTAGCCGTAGATATTCTAAATCATAGTTGGGATTATATAAGTGAAGATAATCCTGAATATACATGGCTTATTAATAATTCTTATAAATATGGCTTTATATTAAGATATCCAAGAGGTAAAGAATATATTACTGGTTATATGTTTGAAGATTGGCACTTTAGATATTTAGGAATAGAACTAGCTAATAAAGTAAGAGAGTCTAATCTTACTTATGATGAATATGTTGCTAGAGGATTATAAAGATAGATTAATTTCTATCTTTTTTATTATTCAATTACAAGATTCTTCTAGTAAAGGATAATGGAGAATTAACGAAGTTAATTCTGGCACTCGAAGCGATTAATTAAAAAAATGTAACCATATTGATTACATTCTAAATCTTCTATTTTCTAAATTTACAAAACGATATATAGTATTATCAGGCGAATCACTATTTAAAATACTATACTCCATTTTTTCCCGATCATATTTAACTAAAACCTCCTCTAATTCATAACCATTATCTTTTTCATGTAATATTACATATGATGCTGTATCAATAGGATCTTTTTTATATGCCATACCTACAGCTCGTATTGAATAAAAATCAGTCATAGGAGAAGATTCATATATTTTCCAATGAACATGTCCCTGTATAACCGCATCAAAAAGTCAACTTTTTTTCCACCAAATAGTGGATCCTTAATAGCAGAAAAATATCCTCTCATCATTGGACTATTTTCCCCATATGTTTTCTTTATTTTTCTTAAACGACGTAATTGTTCTTCACTATTAGTATATAAAAACTGTTCATAACCCTTTTTCCCCATATCAATTTTACTTTGATAACTCGATGTACTATTTATTGAATAATCAAATCTTACATCGTTAGAGAAGTGACAAAGAGCAAGCTTTTTACCCCCAATCAATAATTCTATCGAATGTGGATATAAAGAAATAACTCCCTTTTGATGTTCATTTAATTTTGACAAAGTCCACAATTGACTTTTTGTCTTTAATTCATGAAAATAAGATGAAAAAGGTTCTATGCCAAGTGTTACATATTCTTCGGAATTTCCCGCTACTGAAATTACTCCATATTCTTCTAAAAGATCAATGATTTCAGCAGGATTAGGTCCTACTCCTATGTTATCCCCCAAAGAATGTATTTCCGTTATGCCTCTTCGCTTAATATCCTCTAGAGCAGCTTTTGTCGGTTCAAGTAAACCATGAGCATCAGTAAAAATTGCTATGTCTCTCTTTGACTCCATATTATTTTCCCTCCATTATACTCTCAATTGCTCTAGTTACTATTATTTTACCATATTTATAACTAATACCACCTTGTTGATATGCTATATAAGGACTTCTTAATGGTCCATCACAAGAAAGTTCAATAGAACTACCTTGCGTAAAACTACCTGATGCCATAATAATTTTATCAACATATCCTGGCATATCTGATGGTTCTATTAAAGCATTAGAATCAATCTTCGAATTAGACTGAATACCTCTTACATATTTAATTAATTTATCTTCATCATCAAAGATAATATTTTGAACTATGTCTACTCTTTCTTCATTATATTTAGGACTAACATTATATCCTAATTTTTCTAATACATAAGAAGTATAAATAGAAGTCTTTAGAGCGCCCGCTACAATCATTGGAGCAAAAAATACTCCTTTTAAAATATTTCTATTTTCATTAATAGAAGGTCCTACTTCCGCTCCTTGTCCAGGAACATTAAGTCTTTCAGCGCATAAATCAATTAGTTTTTGTTTTCCTACAATATAACCACCATTAGATGCAATAGCTCCTCCTAGATTCTTAATAAGAGAACCAACAGAGATATCTACTCCTACTTCATTAGGTTCTTTTGTACTTACAAGTTCACAATAACAATTATCAACCATAATTATTACTTCTTTATCTACTTCTCTAATAGTCTTAACTACTCTTTCTATTTTATCAATACTAATACTATCTCTCGTAGAATATCCTTTACTTCTTTGAATAGCAATCATCTTTATTTTATCTTCTTTAAGTACTTTCTTTATTTCTTCATAATTAAAATCACTATCAATTAAATCTATTTGTCTATATTTAACATTATAACTTTTTAATGAAGATGGATTATCATTAAAGCCTATTACTGAGTCTAAGGTATCATATGGTTTACCACTTATTGATAAAAGAGTATCTCCTGGTCTTAGTAGAGCAAAGAAACATGTACTAATAGCATGCGTGCCTGATATAAACTGGCTACGAACTAAAGCTGCTTCAGTTTTAAAAATACTAGCATATACTCCTTCTATTTTATCTCTTCCCGTATCGTTATATCCATAACCAGTCGTACCATTTAAATCTGATTCACAAATATTATTTTCTATAAAAGCATCAAGTACTTTTTTGCTATTAAATTCTTCTATTTCTTCTACTTTATCAAATACTTCTTTTAAATCTTCTTTAGAACTTTTTAAAACACTCTCTAACATCTTTTACCACCATCTATTCTTATTACACTATTATTTATGTAACTTGCTTCATCACTAATTAAGAATTTAACTAGACTAGCTATTTCTTCTGGTTCTGCAAATCTTTCTAGTAATATTTTTTCTTTTTCACTATTTATAAATTCTTCATCTAAATCTTTAGTCATCTCCGTATTAGTCCATCCTGGACATACAGTATTTACTCTAACATAAGGAGCAAAGTAATTAGCTAAATTACTAGATAAGTTAATAAGACCAGCTTTAGAAGCATCATAGTCTAATCCTTCAGGATACATCGTATCAATACCATTAGTAGAACTAATATTAATAATTACCCCACTCTTATTATCTTTCATCTTAAGACCTATTTTCTTGCTTAATAGAAATGGGGCTACTAGATTTATTTCCAAAGTCTTCATAAAATTCTCTTTAGTCTTATCCTCAAACAAAGTATCTATGGCAATAGCTGCATTATTGACTAAAATATCAATATTATTACACCTATTATAAATAGTACTTAGCATACTATCTATTTCTTCTTCCTTAGATAAATCACATTTTACCATTAATACATCTTTATGATAAAGATTATCTAATTCTTCTTTTAGTTTTAAAGCATTATTATAATTATTATTATAGTGAATTATAACTTCATAATCACTAGCTAGCTTTCTTACTATTTCTCTTCCTATTCCTGAAGAAGATCCTGTTACTAAAACAACTTTTTTCATTTTTGGTCAACTCCAGAGATATTGTACTATTTTTTTTAGAAAAAATCTATACTAAATTACTAATTCATATTTCTAAATAGTTTAATGATGAATTATTTAGAATATTAATAAAGTATATTATATTTTTTTATAAGATTTGTTTTCACGATTTAATTTAAAATTTTCAAGTATTTCATAAATTTGAGAATAATCTATTTTTTTATAAAACATAGCCTTTTTAACAATTCCAACCACTCCTTTAAATTCACTCATATGTGAATAATATTTTTCATAGAATTCTTTTTCTGCTAAATCACTTATTAGCTGGTACATATCAGCAGCTTCTTCACCTAATTCATTATATATGTATTGTATTTCACTTTCTCTATTATGAATAAAAGCTAAGGTTTTAATTATATTTTCCCCAAATATTTTCATCAATTTATATGATAATTGAACTTCTTTAGGATATCCACAAGAATTGGTTCTAAGATCATATTTTTGAGCCAGCATCCTCGTTAGTAATTCATTTATTCCTTCTTTTAAAACACTTGCACCATCACTTCCACAAAAATGCATAGTTTCATGTAATAATAAATCCTCATAATAATTTTCTGTATTTGTTCCACTGATAAACACATGGTTGATATATGTAAAAAATGTATTATTATTAATAACTATATTATCATTATTGTATGGTTTATGTTTTTTATTTATGCCATATCCAGGTATTCTACTAAGCATACTTAATATTCTATCAGCACATAATGGCATAATTATATTTTTTTCATTGGCATAGGCATTTACTTCTCCATAATCATATATCTTTAAAATCTCACTATAGTCAGATATTTTTTTTAGTCTTTCTAAAATATATGATGGCATGTATAACCCATACTCTTTAATTATCAATGAAATATAGTTCTTTATATTTTCTGTTAATCTATTGTGTACTTCTTCCACATTTAATTCTTTCATTTTTATCACTCCTAAAATAATTATATCATACTAATTCATATTTTCGTGTAACTATTCTATCATCGGAACAATATTCAATTATATATTTATTATCTTTCTTAGAAAATATTATGCCTATCGTTTTATCTTGATTGATAGTTTTTAAATTCTTATCAATATAGTTCATGTATACCTCAATTTGTCCTATATGCTCTTTTTTTAACTTGGTTGTTTTTAATTCTACCACTGCAAAACAGTTATAAATATAGTTAAATAATAAAATATCAATATAATTATAAGTATCTCCTATTTTTATTTTGTATTCACTATCTATAAATGTAAAACCAGTACCTAATTCTTTTAAGAATGATGGAATATCTTCCAAGATTAATTTTTGTAATGTTTTTTCCTTAATTACTTCAATATTATTAGGATTATGAATAATTATGGGATTCTTTACATAGTCTTCTAAATTAGGCTTTTCATTTTTAATTATTTTATTTTTAGTCTCTTCTGGTAATCTTTCATATTCTTTATTTTTAATTCTAGAACGCAGTTCTCTTACACTTAAATATTGGGCTTCAGTTAGTTTAATATAATAATTTATTTCTTTTATATCACTAAATTTTAATATTTCATCATAATGGCTCCAAGTCATTTGTCTCGACAATGTCGAGACTTTTTTAAATAATAAGTAAAATTTTCTATATTTAAATAGACTTTTAGTACTGTAGCCTTTTCCTAATTCTGATGTTAATTTTTTAGAATATTCTTTTATTATACCTTCACCATATTGTTTTCCTGCCTTACTTAAAAGTTTACCTACTTCATAATAGGTATTAACTCTATTTCTTTCTTTGGAATAGTCTTTTACTTTTTCATATATTTCATTATCAATTAATTTTTGTTTTATTTCAATATAGTAATTCATTTGATTCTCCTTTTATTTTTTTCTTTATTATTACTTTGTTTTTATTAAATTTAAAATTAACACTGCCCATGATATCAGTACGATATATTTTTGTTTTTGATAAGTTATTTAATACCTCTATATTTGGATGACCATAATAGTTATGTTCTGCTACTGATATGGAGGATATTTTGGGATTAATAGTATTTATAAAATTAGCCGAACTACTTGTCTTAGAACCGTGATGGCCTACTTTTAGAAAAGATATATCTTTTATATTATATTTATCTAATAGATATTCTTCAGTAGTACTTGAGGCATCTCCCATAAAGAGAAATTTATATTTTTGATACTGAAAGTAAATGATATTACTATTATCATTTTCATTATCAAATTCTTTATTGTTTAGAAAATATAAGTAATTACCTTTTATATTTAGTTTATCTATCTTATTAGAATATTTAATTTTTTTACTTTTCAACTCTTTAATTAAATCTTTTTCTAAATCAGTATAAGAATCTTTATTTAGAATTACTTTTTCTACTTTAAAATTATCTATTAAAGAGATAGAACTTCCGATATGATCTTCATCACCGTGTGTAATTATTAAAAAATTTATCTTCTTTATGCCTTTACTTTTTAGATATGGAATTATTTCATTTAGTACTCTGTACTCATTATTACTTCCGGTATCAATGATAATATTACCTTCATTATTAGGAAAACTTATTAAAAAAGAATCTCCTTGATCTACATCAAACATATTTATTTCGAGGTTATTATTAAAGTATGGTAATAAATTATGAATAAAGATAAGAACTATAATTAGATAGAATCTTTTTTTATATTTTAAGATATAGATAATTACTATGTAATATAGTATTATTAGAATAATATTTGGTTTAGCTAGTATTAACTTAAAGATATTAATATTACTTAAATAGATTGATATTTTTTCTAAGATATTTGTTATTAAATATAATAAGTCATCTAATATTGGTATAAATAATGATAAGATACTTAATGGTAATAATATCATAGATAATACTGGTGTAAATAAGATATTTATAATGATGCTTAAAATATTTATTTCATATGATGTATAGATAGTAATGGGCATTGATACTAAGAATGCTACTACTGCTATATAGGATATATTTAATACCTTCTTATTACTTTTGATATAGAAGATACTTAAAAAGAAAGATATGATATATGAATAGATAAATCCTATATCATAAATGATAAAGGGATTAATTATTAGACAAATAGATAGTGTTAGTAGTAATATATCTATCTTTTTAATTTTTAAATTAAAGATATCATTTATAGTTAATAGAATATAAGTAATAGTACTTCGAAGTAAAGATGATGAAAAGGATATTATTAAATATAGTATTAGAAAGATATCACTTAAGATATATTTTAATTTTTTATTATAAGATACTTTGTTTAGATAATAATATAAAATACTTATTATTAGATTAATATGCATACCTGAAGCACTAAATAAATGGGATATACCTAGAGTTCTATAGTTACTTTTAATATCATTATCTAGGGTATTATTACCTAGTAATAAAGTACTTATATAGTCTTTTGATTTATAATTCTTTATTTTACTATTAATAATATTTTTAATGGTATTTATAATGCTTTTATTATTTGCTAATTTATCTACTCTATCTGCTTTTACAATATAATAGATTTTTTTATGATAGAGATATTTTTGATAATCAAAGATATTGAAGTTAGTACTTGATTTTGGTTTAGAGATGGTACCTTTTACTTTTAATTTATCTCCGATATTTAAATTATTAAATACTAATGATTCATAATTATAATAGATAATTATATCTTCTTTAGCTTTTAAATTAATAATTAGATTATTATCTTTTACTTTATATGATTTTACTGTACCAATAAAGGTATTATCTTTTTCACTATATTTTGATTTAAAGGGATAATAACTAGTATATAGATAAGAAAAAAGAAGAAGTATTAAAGCTAATATTTTAAATATATATTTAGACTGTAATATAATCTTTAATCTTCTCAAAGATAGCCTCTCCTATTCCGGATACTTCTTTAATACTTTCAATACTAGTAAAGTTACCATTCTTAGTACGATATTCGATTATTGATCTAGCTTTAGCTTCGCCAAGTCCAGGAAGAGTCATAAGTTCATCAACATTAGCGGTATTGATATTGACTAAATTTGATGTATTATTTTCTTCATTAGATGTTTCAGTTATACAAGCATCATTTGTTATATAAGGGCAATCACAAATGCATACTTCAGATTTATATTTTTCTAATACTTCTTCTTTAGAATAAATTACAATAGTCATTTCATCTTTTACTATTTTAGCTAAATTGATATTAGAAGTATCAGCGTCAACAGTTAAGCCTCCTGCCATATTTATGACATCATTAATTCTTTTACCATTTTCAACTTCATATACACCAGGATTATTTACGTTTCCTTTAATATCGACAATTACAGTGGATACTTCTTCCTTCTTTTCTTCTTTTGGTAATTCTTCTACTGTTTCTTCCTTCTCTTCTTCTTTGAAGATATCAACGACTTCTTCTTTTTCTTCTTTATTATTTTTGTATAGAATAAAAATAGTTCCTCCTAATACAATTGAAATTCCTATTAAAATTAATAAAAATTTTTTCACTTTTCTCCTTTCTGTTCTCCATTTTGTAATTATATATTATAATCATTTATTTGATTGTAGTCAAGAGGTTACATTTGATTTTTTATTTTTTATATAGTAAAATGGTGTTGGTGGTGAATATGCTAAGTATTAAGAATATTGATAAATATGAATATATAGAAAAAAACTCTAAATTTATTTCTTTAATATTTAGAGTTTATAGTAAAGATGAAGTTAATTTTTATTTAGATAAAGTAAAAAAGGAATATACAGGAGCTAGTCACTACTGCTACGGATATGTTATTGATAATGATATAAGAATGAATGATGATGGAGAGCCCTCAGGTACTGCGGGAAGTCCTATTCTTAAACAGATACAGAATAATAATTTGAATTATACTTTAATAATTGTAGTACGTTATTTTGGTGGTATTAAATTAGGTGCAGGTCCTCTTACGAGAGCATATGCTAAGGTATCTAGAGAAGTTATTAAGAATGATAATATTATCGAACTAGTTAAAGGATACGATATTGATATTACTTTTAATTATAATGATATTAAAAATATTGATTATCTACTAAGTAATTGTAAAATTATTAATAAAATATTTGATAATGATATTACTTACAATGTATATGTAACTAAAGAAGTATTAGATTTATTATCTAATTATAATATTAAAATTAAAAAAGAAATATTTATTGAAAAATAGATATTTCTTTTTTAAATTATTTTTTCTTTTCAATCATTTCATTAACGATAGTACCAAAAGATGCTACTCCTTGTAAGTTAGCAGGTACAATTATTTTAGTTGATTGACCATTTGCTACTTTTTCTAAGGCTTCATAACTCTTTAGAGTAAGTACTGAAGAATCAGCTTTAGCTTCTTTAAGAAGTCTTATTCCATCAGCTTCAGCTTGTTTCATCTTAAGTAATGCTTCAGCTTCCCCTTCAGCCATTTTTATTTGAGCCTCTTTATGTGCCTCAGCCTTTAGGATAGCGGACTCTTTTTCTCCTTCAGCAATAAGGATACTTGATTTCTTTTCTCCTTCAGCTTGAAGGATTTTTTCTCTTCTTTCACGTTCCGCACGCATTTGTTTTTCCATGGCTTCTTGAATATCTCTCGGAGGTAAAATATTTTTTACTTCTACTCTATTTACTTTTATTCCCCAAGGGTCTGTTGCTTCATCTAGGATACTTCGCATTTTAGCATTAATGATATCACGAGATGTTAATGTCTGGTCTAACTCTAACTCACCAATAATATTTCTTAAAGTAGTAGCAGTTAAATTTTCAATAGCATTAATAGGATCTTCTATTCCATAAGTATATAGTTTGGCATCTGTTATTTGGAAATAAACAACAGTATCTATTTGCATTGTAACATTATCTTTTGTTATAACTGGTTGTGGGGCAAAATCTTTAACTATTTCTTTTAAAGATACTTTATTTGATATTCTATCAATAAATGGTACTTTAAAGTGTAATCCATTTGACCAAGTAGTCATATAACTTCCTAATCTTTCAATAACATAAGCTTTAGCTTGTGGTACTACTTTTATACATGGTATTATAAATAATACAACAAATACTAAAATTCCAATTAAAATTCCGTATTCCATAATTAATCACTTATCCTTTCTACATATAATTTGACACTATTAATTTTTACTACTTTAACTACTTCTCCTTTGTTTATATTATCATTTGAATATGCTGACCATCTTTTTCCATCTACTTTTACTTCTCCAATTGTATCTTTGGTAATATCTTCCGTAACTATTCCTGTCATGCCGATTATTCGATCTACATTAGTACTTATATTATTCTTTTTTATTTTGTTATATATCCTTTTACTAATAGGCATTAAGAGTATACCAATAAGTACAAATACTCCTATCTGGATATATAAGTTATCTGTAAACATCGACGTTATCATTGCTAAGATACTACTTATAACAAACCAAATACTTACTAAATTCACAGTAAATACTTCAATTAAACCTAATACTATTGCTAAAACAAGCCATACATAAAACATAAAACCACCTTACTACCTAATATGCTTTTTCTTACAAGAATATTATACTAGATATCGATTATTTTAGCAATATATTTATACTAACCTTTTTAAGATGTCTTTTATCATATCATAATTATCTATTTTATTTATACTAAAACACTTTATTCCTAGGTCTTTAAATGAAGATCCGCAGTGATACAATGTTTTATTATCGATTATGATATACCGATCATGAAAGCCATTATTATACTTTAACTCTACATTATTATATTGAGATTTATACCTATTAATTAATTCTTCATCTACATTTTTACTATATACTACTACCTTCTTATTAGTTTTAGAAAGCATATCAAATAATTTCTTATTAGCGTAATTATCAACAATTATAATATTTTTTTAAGAACTATCTAATATATCTAATAATAGTGAATATGCATCATATATTTGTCCTTCATAAAATATCTCATTACTAAATGTTTTACTACTGAAATTATTTTCTAGTAATTTGATTCTTTCATCATGTTCTAATAGCATTTTTTTATAAAAACTATTTTCTAATAAATTGCAGGATATAAGATTCTTCATCTTAACAAATGCTTCGATTACAAGAATTGTTGTATTAATAGCAGTATCACTTTTTAGTATAGTTCCTAACATCAAACAGCCCTCTTCGGTAAAAACTCTAGGATTGTATCTTCGACCACCATAGTTATTTTCTGAACTTGAGGTCGAAAATTTCGACCTCAAGTTTTTATTTTCAGTATCTGAAAGAATAAAACAATATCTTTCAGGAAATTTTTTAGGATTATTTTTAACTGCTTCATTAACTCTTTTTGTCTCGACATGATAAACTTTAGCTAAATCCGAATCTAGCATTACTTGTTTTCCTCTTACTTCATATATCATATCCTCCATTTTTATATTATCTATAACTTCAATTTCATCCATCTTTTCTCCCTTCTGTTCTCCATTTTGCAATTATTTATTATAGTCTAAATCACTTAGGTAGTCAAGATATTACAAGAGAATATTTAAAAAAGAAAACTCATGCTCTTTTAAGTTTTCTTTTAATCATATTAAATATTCTATTAAATAGATTCTTAGCATCATCACTTATAAAATATAATATAGATGATGTTAATCCTATTATTAAGACAAATATTAATCCTAATTTTAATACGGTAGTAATTAGTCCAGTGCTAGTAGATAAGAAGAAATGTTCTACTGGGATAAGGAGTAATGATAAAGCTATATATACTATTATTACAATAATAAAATCTTTTAAAGTATTAAAGAGACTTTTATCTTTAAATATTTTCTTAGTTACCGTACTTGATTTTAATAAGATATTTACTAAGAAGGCAATAGCAGTACCTAGTAGTATTCCATTTATACTAAAGAAGTTTATTAATAAAATAGATAATACTAAATTAATAGTAGCGCAGATAAAGATATGTCTTTTATTATCTTTAAATAATCCGTCAGCATTAATTAATGCCACTAGTGGATAATATAAGATATTTAAGAATAGTGTTGTAGTAAATAAAAATACAGTTAAATAACTTAAGATATAATTATCTTTTCCTACCCATATTGATACAAAGCCTCTTATTCCTATCATAAAGGTTAAACACATACTAAAGGCTATAAGAATAAATAGCATTAAAAATTCTTTATATAATGGATGAACTCTTTTTTCTTCCTTTTTAGCAAAGACATTTCCAAAAGAATATACAGAAGAGAGTTCGACTCGGGAAGCAACTTCTCCTAGAAATCTTAAGATATAGTTATAAGTTGTATAGATACTTACCATAATAGGTCCATTAAAGCCCATTAATAATAAAGCATCGATATTATTTAAGACTAAATATCCTACCTGAGTCCATGCTAAATCTTTAGTCATTTTAACCATAGATGTATCTTTTCTTGCTATTTCATGTAACTCTGGATATTTCTTTTTAACGACTATTCTATTTATTATTTCTTCAAGTATTTTCATAGTTAATATGACAATGGCAATAGACTCTAATGTTCTAAATTTAATCGTTACTAAAACTATTAGGATATCACATAGTATTTTTACACTATTAAAAATTAGGGAATATGCATATTTTTCTTGAGCAGCCGATAAGACGGCAGAAAATGTTTGTCCTTTACCAAAGTATGATATTAAGTATGATGTTGATATGATAAAGAAACATATTAAGGCTGATGCTTTATATCCTTCTTCAAAGTGATAGAAGAGATATAATCCAATAGTTACTAAGAAGATTATTCCTAGTATAATAAGACCTATTATTTTAAATACTTTTCTTGCTCCCCCATATATAGCATTAATATCATCTTTATTGTTATCGGCAAATGGTTTATATAAACTATAGATAACAGCATCAGAAAAGCCTGCTTGGGCTAGAAAGACATAGGATATTATTTGATTTATTGTTTGATAGTAACCATTTCCTACATCTCCGATATAGTTTATTAAGACATTCATCTTTACTAAACCTATTATACCTATTATAAGATAAGGTAAAATATCACATACCATATTTAAAAATATTTTCTTTGTACGCACTTTTTATCACTTCCATTACTATCATATCATAATTTTTATTTATTATAAAGAAAAAGATTATGAGTTTACACTTTCTCTATAAATTATTAAAGCGGTAAAGCAGTAGATTTGTTCTTCAGAGTATACTGAGCATGAAGTAGATAATTTTATATCTATTACTTCAATATTATTTTCACTAATAAATTTATTTACTTCTTTTTCTAGATCACTTTCATGGCCTTCATCAATTATTTTTACTTTCATAATCTCACCAAAAAAAGTATATAACTTATATTATATACTTTTTTGTCATATTATGTTATCCTCTTTGTACTTCGTAATATATTTCTTCTTTTTCATTTTCATCAGTTGTATATTCTAAATATAATTTAAATTTTACATCTGATAAGTCATCAGAACTAACAATGGTGCCTTCTAGAGTAAGGGAATTATTACTATCTATTAATAGTTCTTTTTCTTTATCAAATATTCCTATACTAGGATATGTATCGATAGTGTCATAATTATGTATTAGAAGGGCTTTAATATGATGCATATTTATTTTAGGATTATTAATAGTAAGAGTATAAGTAACGGTATCTCCATCTCTGTTTATATTAAAAAATGCATTAAATTCTAAACTATCATGGATAGAAAATTCTTCTTGCTTTTCTAAATTGTTTTTATATTCTAGATAAGCAAATTTATCTTCTTCTACTTTACTTGTACACCCTATTAGTAAAAGAAACAAGGGTATTATTAGTAATACTTTTTTCATAATCTTTCCTCGATTCTTAATAGTCTATTATATTTTGATGTTCTTTCTCCTCTTGATAAAGAGCCTGTCTTTAACTGACCAGCAGAAAGTCCTACAGCAAAATCTGCTATATAGGAGTCATCTGTCTCACCACTTCGATGTGATATGATGGTATTATAATTATTATCTTTAGCTAACTTAATAGTATCTAATGTTTCAGTTACTGTTCCTATTTGATTTAGTTTAATTAAAATAGCATTAGCAATACCCATATCTATTCCCATTTGTAATAGTTTTTTATTAGTTACAAATAGGTCATCTCCAACTATCTGAATATCTCCTAATTCTTTGGTTAATAATTTCCATCCTTCATAGTCTTCTTCATCTAAACCATCTTCGATCGATATAATTGGATAGTCTTTTATTAAATCTTTATAGTAGTCTATTAGTTCTGTACTAGTTACTTCTTTTCCTTCAAGGGTGTATATACCATTATCATAGAATTCTGAAGCAGCAACATCTAAGGCAATATTTACATCTTTACCAAAGACATAACCTGATTTTTCTACGGATTCTTTTATTAAATCTAAAGCTTCTCTAGTTGTATTTATATTAGGGGCAAAGCCTCCTTCATCTCCTACTCCACATAATAGATTTTTTTCTTTTAAGACACTTTTTAAGGTATTAAATATTTCACTACCCATTCTTAGATTTTCTTTATACTCATTTTTATTTGGTACAATCATAAATTCTTGGAAGTCTAATTCATTACTAGCATGAGCTCCTCCATTTAAGATATTCATCATACATCTTGGCATTGAATAATCTGTTCCTAAGTATTCATATAGTTCAATACCCTTTTCTTGAGCTGCTGCTTTAAGTACTGCTAGGGATACTCCTAGTATGGCATTTGCTCCTAGTACTTCTTTATTTTCGGTACCATCTTTTTCTATCATAATATTATCTATTTCTCTTTGACTAGATACTTCCATACCTACTAGTAATGGTGCTATGATATTATTAACATTGTTAACTGCTTTTAACACTCCTTTACCATGATATCTGTTTTGATCATTATCTCTTAATTCTAGAGCCTCCCTTTTACCAGTAGATGCTCCACTTGGTACAGAAGCCATACTCTTTATTCCTGATTCTAAGGTAAGTTCTACCTCAACAGTAGGATTACCTCTTGAATCTAATATTTCTCTTGCATATATATTTTTTATTTTACTCAAGTTTATTACCTCCACAATAATTATACGAAATTAAATATAAAAAATCAAGGTATATATTTTTGTGTTAATATACTTTATTATATTTACCAGCAAAATATACATTATGTCCAGCATATGGATTCATATTATCGGGATATAACTCAGTAATTCTTACAGACTGTATATTATTTTCAGATGAAAACTCGAAGCTAATTATACTTTCTTTATCATCTATTTCTTCCTTAAATTCATATTTATTAGTTTTTATCTTAGTAGCAGTACCTTTTACTTCACCAATATTTACATGTTCAATATCTATACCATGAACTGCAGATAGTTCAAAGTCTATTGAAGTATCCTTCTCATTTGATACTATTAAAGTTGCATCATGATAGGAATATTCATTTTCACTTTTATTATTATATGTACCACTTAATACTATTTCATTTACTACTTTTTCTTCTTCATTGTTTTTATTTAATACTTTTTCATAGACAATATATCCTGATAATATGATTAATATTAAAAGCAATATAATTATAATCTTATTTTTTTTCATTTTTTTCATCCTCTTATTTATTATTAATAGTATCCTTAATTAGTTCTTCAATTAATCTAGGAGTTTTAAGTTTGCTTCTATCTATTCTTGTAGGTATTAAAGTAATACCTAAATCTTCTAATTTAGAAAATAATTCTATAAAAGCAAAGGAATCAAGAAGCCCACTATCAATTAGTTCACAATTCTTATCATAAACACTTTTATCTTCACATATTTCATATAATAAATCACATATATTTATATTCATTATAAATCACTTAAACTCTTTCGATCATATTTACCATTATTATTTATTGGGATACTATCTATTATTTCAATAGTTTTAGGTACCATATAACTAGGTATTAATTTAGATAGTTCTTTCTTTATATAGTTAGTATCTATATTTTTATTTATAGTAACATATCCTTTAATTAATTTAACAATATTATTATCTTTATATTTACATATTACGACAGCTTCTTTAATGCCATCTATTTTTAATAAGTTATTTTCAATATCTCCTAGTTCAATACGATATCCCATATATTTTATTTGATTATCTAGTCTTCCTTTACAATATAGATAGTTATCTTCAATTATTCCTATGTCCCCTGTTTTATATGTATTTTTATTATTTTCTATATAACAATTATCACTATTTATATCTAAATATCCATCAAAGACACTATCTCCCTTTAATACTATTTCATTATCTTTTATTAATATATCAACAGCACTAGTATTTATTTTTCCTACAGGTAGATATTCTTTAGATAACATACTATCTTCTATCTGCAATAAAGATACACAGCAAGTAGCCTCTGTTGGCCCATAGGCATTTATTATTTTGATATTTTTAAATCTTTCTTTAATCTTTTTAACTGTAGATACTTCGAGTAATTCACCACAAAAGAACATATATTTAATACTTGAATAATTTTCTTCATTAAAGTCATTATCTATTAATAGCATCTTGATAAAGGTAGGAGTCATTATTAAGAAATTTATTTCATTATCTTTAATAGCACTATAT
Organism: uncultured Caryophanales bacterium; assembly: GCA_946611235.1. Taxonomy (GTDB): domain Bacteria; phylum Bacillota_I; class Bacilli_A; order RF39; family UBA660; genus CAG-302. The sequence continues at coordinate 45,917 of CAMODE010000050.1, forward strand.
ACTTTAGATAGATTACTCTTATCATCACTACTTATTCCTATGATACTATTATTTTTGTAAATAGAAAAATATAAGTCCATAACACTTAAATCAAAACTAAAACTAGCTTGACTAAGTACATTGATATTACTGCAATCTTTAAATTCTTCTAAATTTGTTATCCAATTTATAAAGTTATTTAAATTTTTATAACTAATTGGTACTCCTTTTGATTTACCAGTAGAACCACTAGTAAAGATAGTATAAGCATATTTATTATTATTTTCATAATATTTATTAATATTATCATATCTAGTATTTAATTCTTCTATGGAAAGACACTCAGTATTATTAATTATTATTTCATTATCACTAAGAATTAAAGTAACTCCTGTTTCATTTATGATGTCTTCAATTCGATATAAGGGAGTACATGTATATAATGGTATATAGCATCTATGGGCTACAATACATGATAATATTGATATAACAGTATCAACGCTTTTATCTCCATATATGATAATAGGACTACTTCCTTGTTTTTTTAAATTATTAGATAGTTTAAGTACCCTTTCATAACATTCTTTATAAGTTATCATTTCTTCATCTATTTTATAAAATAAATTATTATTACCTTTTTTTAATATATTTAATAAATTATCAATCATTTCTTATCTCACTTTCCGGTATTAAAGAATAATCATACATAACTTCCGAATGATTATCTAATATCAATTCTTTATTTATTTCTTTATTTGTTTTTTTATCAATAGTTATTTTATAAACCTGGGATACACGATAGTATTTATTTCCTTCTTTTTTAAAATGATGATTTTCTTCTACTAATTTGTATCGATAAGGGAATTCTTTTTCACTTCTTAGTTCTCCGCATAGCACGTCATCATCAACCCATAGTAATAGTTGTACATCATTATCGGTATTATTTTTAAATCTATAATCTAAATAATTATAAAAGACTGATGTCCCTGTACCAAATGGCACTCTTCTTCTTTCATCAGGAAATAAAGCATCAGAATGATGATGTAGTTCGACATCTTCTAATGGACTATTTAATACTAAGTAATGAATCATATTAGCAAGTTGACAAAGGCCTCCTCCGACATCGTGAGTTAGACCATGTCTACTAATAACTAATCCTTCTTTATATCCCTTTCTACGAGTAGGTTCTCCGACTAAATACCAAAAAGAAAATATTTCTCCCGGATGAATAATAAGTCCATTTATTTTAGAGGCTGCTATCTGTAAATTGGTTTTTTTATTTACTTGAAGTTCCATATCAACATTATGTAGTTTTCTTAAGATTATTGATGTATGACTCTTAACAATATTAGGCAGTTCATTACTATCTTTATCTTTTGCTAATACTTTGTTATCTAATTTGTTTTTTATATTTCTTTTAGTTCTTTCTTTAAATACAGAAATATCATAAAATAATGGATTAATTTCACAAAATAATTTTCTTCCCATAATATATACTCCTTACTTTTAAATAACTGCTAAATGTTATATAATAATCTTGGTGATTAAATGTTTTATACTTACGATAATATTAATAATTATATAGATAATGATTATATAGATATGTATAATAGTTTAAATATACTAGATAAAAATAAAATTGATAAACTAATTAATACTAATGATAAGAAACTAGCAATATTATCAAAGTATCTCCTTAAGACTATTTTATCACAAAAATATCATTTAGACTATAATAATATTTATTATAATGAAAATAGCAAACCTTTAATTAAGGGAATATACTTTAATATATCACATTCTAATGATTATGTAGTAGTAGTATTTTCGAGTAATAAGATTGGTATTGATATCGAAAAAGTAAGAGAAGTAAACCTAAATATTATTAATTATTTTTGTAATGATAAAGAAAAAGACTATATACTTAAAACTGATAATAAGTATAAGTGTCTATTTAAAATATATACCTTTAAGGAAGCTTATATTAAAATGCTTGGTAATAATTTATTCAATATAAAAAAGATAGATTCTTTTAATATAGATAATCTTAATATTAAAAGAATCGATGATATACCAGAATATATAATTACAATAATAGAAAAACCAGAATAGTTTCTGGTTTTAAAATTTATATTGTTCATATAAGGAATCATTTATTTTGCTTTTAGCTATTGGTATTTTTACTTCTTGATTACTTATAGAGTTCTTAGGCAAAATTATCACTAACTGATTATATTCAAAATACCATGTTTCTTCTTTACTTAGTAATTCATCAAGACTTTGTCTTTCTTCTTTTTCATAGTAGACCTGTGATTTTATCTCTTCAGACATTTCAATATAATCTTCACATTCTTTTTTTACAATATCAAATGCACCTTGACCAATATCCTTTAAAGTTAATATTTTACCGGTTTTAGCATCAAAGTTATATGCTGATTCATTATTCCAGGTTACTCCTCCAAAATTACCAGTCATTTCTAAAGTAAAGGATAATCTACCACTTGTAACAATTGATTCTTTATATAATAGTGTTATACCCATGTCTTCTTCTTTAACGTTACTTTCTACCACATCATCAGTAGTCTTTTTAATATTATCCCACTCTTTATTAGATACTTCAGTTAAATAATTAGTTATTGTATTTGCTACTTCTTTATTACTACTATTTGTAATACTAGGTATATTTCTTAAATTTTTTATTTCGATACCATCTATTGTACTTTTTACATATTCTTCTTCTTTATATGTTACACTAAATGTACTATTATCATTTTTATTTAATTTAATAGTACCAGTAAGTAATAATGTAATAAAGGCAGTTAATCCTATAGCAACTACTAAAAGTATAATGATTATTGTATTTTTTTTCATTTTTATCTATCTCCTATTCTTCTATAAGAATATAGCATATTAATTATTATAAATCAATATGCTATATTTAATTTTACATTTAGTTTACGTTATTTCTCTCCAGTTAGTATAGATATCTTATTGTGCAAATCACTTATTTTATTATTATAATTAGTAATACTATTATTTTTACTTTCAATATCTGTTTTTAATGATGTTACTTTATCATTTAAACTAACACTTTCATTATTTATTATATCTATTTCTTCTTTTAATTTAGTATATTTATCGATATCATTATTTAAACTTATATATTTATCTTTATTAGATAATAATTCTTTATTTAACTTATATTCTTTATAATTAAAAATTAAGGCATTTATAAATGTAGTAAATATTAATATATTAATAACTAATAATAAGTATTTCATTTTTTTCATTAGTAATATACGACCTTCTTTCCAAAATAATTATATCTTGATTCAAAAGTACTTCGATTCTGATATTTTATTCTACCATCTATTGGATCAGATATTATTACTTCATTATCATTATATCCTATTAGTACAACAGCATGTTCTCCTGCTTTCCATGATATTTTTTCCATAGTAGGTTTATATATCCATGTCTTTGATATATAAGGAACAGACAATGAATTAGAAGTCCATACTACTACTGGTCTATTGTTTTTAACAAGATTTAATACTTCACTAAATGGGTAATTATTTCTTACTATTACACCACTTTTATAAATATTTGCGACATCCGCTACTGGATTTTCATATACCCCATAAGATAGTTCATCATAAGGATTACCAATAAACTCTAATTCAGGATTACCTCCATACATTACTCCTTCTTCTTCATAAGGAATACTTCCCTTTTTTAATTTATCAATAATATTATTAGGAGCAACACTTATTCCATAATATTTAAGTAAAATAGTTAGAGCAACAGACTCACATCCTGTAGGATAATTAGGATACTGATTAATAGTGGGAACTCCTTCTATCTTAACTGTGGACTCTCTTATTTTTCTTTGTTTTTCCTCCCATAATAAGTTATTATACTTTTTACTTAAACTATTATATTGTGTTTCAAGAGATAATAGTTTTTCATTAACAATATCAAATTCTTTTAATAAATCTTCAACTTCCTTAGTTTTTATTTCATTATCTTTTTCAATAATATCCATTTCTTCAATTAACTTATCTACTGTTATGGTATTATTATCTGATTTATTTAGTATTTCTTTTTCTAATTCTTTTTTTTGCTCTTCTAGTGATGATAAATTAATATTATTACTGGTATCTAATACTTCATTATCCGAAAAATATTTATATAACTTTCTATTATCTTTTTTGATATTATTAATATTAATACATAGATATATTGTTAAACTAATAAATATTATTGATGGTATTAACCATAAAAAATACTTTTTCATCATCTTACCTCGACATTAGATAATTTTAAGATATTATTATCTATTCTAAATGTATATATATAATTCGTAGTTAAATCATTTTCATATTTAATATTTACTAATAGATTATTATCTTTTTCTTCAATATCGACAGAATAAATATCTAAGTCTATATCTTTACTAGTATTACCTGATAAAGATATATATTTATCAATTATATTAATATTATCATTTAGTATTAAAAAATCTTTTATACCAAAGTATTTATCTGTTATATCATAGATCGTATCAATATCGATATATTCATTAGTTACTTTATCATGATAACGATTATCCGTATATTTAAAGGTCTCTAATAAAACTATTTTATCTTGATATTTATCTTTATGAGTACTTATATAATCAATAGCAAAATTAGTCATAAATTCATAATTATCAGATAAACTATCATAAATAGAAAAATCACTATTATTATATATTAAATAATCAATATCATAGATATATTTTTTAATATCACTAGCTAATTCTTCTTTATCTTCTTTATAAAATAATGTATAATCATAGTCTTTATAATCATAAGCATAAGTATTTTTAAAAATATTAAAGATAATAAATACACTAGATATCATAATTAAAATAATTAATAATATTTTTTTATTCATCATCTCACTACTTTCTTAATTTAAGTCTATCATAATATATCTATTTTTACAATATGTGATTTAATTTGTTATATGAAAAAAAGATGACATAGAGAGATAATCTCAGTGCCATCTTTATTTTATTTTAGTTAATTTGCGTGTAATTGTTTCATCAACAGGCGGAACATATTCAACTAAATGAAAACCATATAAATGATTATATTTTTTCATTACCCTTTGTACTCTACTTAATTCTCCGGATTTATCAAACAAAATTTTTGATTCTACAAGTTGTTCAACTCTATGTACTTCACTAGGATTCATAGCAGCTATAGAATATTTATTTTCAAAATCAATATTAAAGGCAACTTTAACTCCTGTCTGATTATTTTGGGCTATTTTAGAATTTAATTCTTCCATTAAAAGATCATAATAAGTATATTGATTAGATCCTTGTTTTAATAAAACTACTATACATAACGTTCCTTTACTGCTTTTTAAATCTTGATAGTTTGTTAAATAAACAGAATCGATATTTTCATCCTTATATAACTTTTTAATATTATCTGTTAATTCTTGTGACAAAAAAGAATGTTCTTCTTCGGTAAGTTTTATTCTTTCCCTGACTACTTTGTCTAAATGTAATAAATTATTAGCTCTAGCAATCTTTAACATATTTATAAATTCTGGAAATTGAGTATCACCAGCATATATACTTTTATCCCATTCATACCATATATCAAAGGCATCTTTTGCTCCATCTTTTAACATTTGTTTAACTCTTGCACTTTTAAAAACAACATTATTCTCTTGATCATCTAGTGAGTGATGTAATCCTTTATCTTGATAAATCTTCGATTTTAAATCAGCTTCTTCTTTATCACAATAATGTGCGTGCTTTGCTTCAGTGGTTACTTGTTCATCAAATTCAAAAAGTAATGATAATAAAATATCTTTTTCTTTTAAATCACCTAGAGCATCTCTCATAGCCTCATGTTCAATTTCTTTTTTCTTTTCTGGCGTAATGCCATCAAATGGAGTGATATCACCAATTAATGTTTCACCTATTTCATGTATAACTAACATTTTCAGTTCTTTATCTGTATCAAAATTATATTCAAATTCAGAATTTAAGGCTATTGCCAGACTTAAAGTTCCAATTACGTGTTCAGAAACTCTTTCAATTCTATTGGATTTAATATTCCAATGTTTTTTATCCCAACCTGATCTTACTTTATTTTTTAATCTAAAGTTTAAATGATAGAATTTAAATATTTCTTCACATTCAGAAGGCATCTTACTACATAATGAAGCTATAATTGAACTTCCCTCTTTAATTAATTCCGATGCCTCAATGTTATTTTCTTTTTCCTTAATTAGTTTTGTTAGTAAAAGATCTAACATTTTATATTTAAATATTAATTTACCATTTTCAGTATTCATATCTTTGGCTTCTAATATTTCTTCTTTATATTGTTTTCCTAATTTTAAATTTTCAAAATTATAATTAGAATATAAATTATTAAATTCCGTTAGAAGCATCATTCTATAAATTTTAGATACATTACTTGTTTCCTTAAATTCAGAATCAATAGCGGTTGCTAATATCATACTTCCAAATAAATGATCCGCTACACTATAGTTATTTGGTTCATCAATAATTCTATTTTTCAATTCATCTGCTTTAACATAAAAATTTAATGTCTTTATTATTTCATTCATTTTTTCCATTCCCAAAACACCTCTCAATATGTATTATATCATACAATTATTATATATAAGTAAAAAAATATATTTTAGTTTCCAGTAATCATTATTCCAAATGCTCCAATTAAAGCTAATATAATTCCAATATAGTTTATTTTGCTAGATTTTTCTTTTAAAACAAATATAGAATATATAAGTACAAATGGTGTATATAAAGCTGTTAGTGGAGAAGCAATTGAAGCATATGTATAATTAAATGATACTAATAAACAACCAGTTCCTAAAACATTCAATAATGATCCAAGTATTGAATACTTATACTCGACAATTTCATTTTTTACATTTTTAATTATTAACATCATTTTTTCTTTAGTAATTATTAAATATAAAATGGATACAGGTATTTGTACTAAAGCTATCGCAACTAAGAAGTCAAAAGATGAAGTTTTATTTATTATTCCTTTGGTTAAAGTATCAGATAAGCCAACTGCTACTGCTGTAAATAATGGAATTAATACTGCTATATTTTTTATATTTTTAAGTTTAAATTCAGAACTAATTGATGTTAAAATAGTACCAACTAAAGTTACTAAGATAAGTATGATTTGTAAATAATTTAATCTTTCGCTATTTATTATCATTGAAAATAGTAATGTATAAATAGGATAAGTAGATATTAAAACAGTAGTAATACTTAAATTCCCTTTTGATAAAGCATAAAATACTAATGCTTCTGATAAAATTGCAGATATAATAGCATAAGGAATGCACTCTATAATACTATTTATTCTGGCACCAAATATAAATCCTAAGGGTATCCATAATATAAGTCCAAATAGCATATCAAAGAAAAATGCTACTGATGGATCTAATTCTTTATAACTTTTTTTAAGTGCTATTTCCATTCCAGTCATAAATATGGCTGATATAATAGCAATAACTATTCCAATCATATTTTTTCTCCTATTCTATCTTAAAATCATCTAAATCAATAATTTGAGCATAGACATCCGCTCTTATATTACCTTTTTCAGGAAGAATACCTAAACTAATTATTTCATCATTATATTGATAATCTTCAAATATACATTTTCCTTCTACTTCATTTTTATTGCCAAATTCAATATTTAAAATATACTGATTACCAGTTCCTGTTTGCTCAAATATTTTATTTTGATATTCAATTGTTGTATCAGATAATCTAGTATAGTTCATGTTTTCAATTACTTTTCCTACATATATTAAGTTATCATCCGGTATTATTACTAAAACATTATTCCCACTTAATTCACATTTAATATATTTAGCAGTATTATCTTCTTCCAATGAATACCATGTTTTAGTTTTAACTATATATTCATTACTACCACACTTAATTTTACAATTTTCTTTTATTTGATCTATTAAATTATCCATATATATTCCTTCTTTCTTTAATTTAAGTCTATCATAATAATTATATTTTTACAATATGCATTTTAATTAAAAAAAAGAATACTTAATTATTGTATTCTTTACATTTTTAATACTTTCTTATATGTATTTCTATATTCATTAATATTAGGTGTATTATAATCATGACAATATTCAATTATATGATAGTCATTAAAAATACTATCTGTTATTAAACTATCTTCTTGAGTATAACATGATACATTAATAACTCTATTTCCTATTATTTCATTAATATGTTCTTGTAATCCTTTTTCATTTTTTAAATTATCAACCATAAAATGTAGTCTTAATTCTAAATTATCATTACGTATTTTTCTATTTATTCCTTCTAAGTCATAATTATCTAATGATATATATGTATCTAATCCTTTGCTATTAAATAAGTATTCTTCAGCAAATGATAATTCTTTTTTTATACTATTGCTTAAATATTTATCTAATTTTTTATTACTTAGAATTGAATAAAATAAATATACTCTATATATATCATCTAGATAGCCACTATCACGATTATTTTCTATTAATGGTAATATTTTATCTAAATCATTAAAATTAATACATATATCTATATATTTATCAGAAGGATTATCTAATAATAATTCTATTTTATCTAATTCTTCTTTAGTTAATTCAAAAAATAACGAATGATTAGCTTTAGATAGTAGTCTTTTTAAATATTCTTCCATGAAAAAATCTCCTTTATTTTATATATTAAATTCTTATAAATGATTCCTCTTGTACTAGAGTATCCGCGGATTAACTTGTTAATCCGTTAGCGAAGCGGTTAATAAAAATAGAAAGTAATTAATACTCTCTATTAATAAGAATCAACATTTATCTTTACTAATTTATTATCTTCACCAAAAGAAGCTGCTTGTACAATAGTTCTAATAGCATTAATAGTTTTACCACTATGACCTATTACTTTAGCTACATCATCTTTTGATACCATAACTTCTATTAATAAAGTATTTTCTTCATCTGATTCAAATTCTTTTACTGATACACTATCGCTATCTTCAACAAGACCTTTAACGATTAATTCTGTTAAACTAACTAAATTATCCATTACTTACCTTGTTTTGCATTATGGAATTTTTCCATAATTCCTGCTTTACTTAATAAATTTTTAACTGTATCAGTAGGGATTGCTCCATTATTTAACCATTTCATAGCTTTTTCTTCATCTATTTTAACTTCAGCTGGAGTAGTTAGTGGATTATAAGTACCCACTGTATCAATAAATCTTCCATCTCTAGGACTTCTTGAATCTGCTACTACTAAACGATAATATGGTGCTTTCTTTGCTCCCATTCTTTTAAGTCTTAATTTTACTGCCATTATATATTCCCTCGCTTTCTGCTAGTATTATAATACAAAAAAAATATACTGTCAACCTTTTTTTGTTACAGTATATTATATTTTTATAATTATTATCTATGCAGTAAAGTCTACATATGCCTCTTCACCATTTTCACCTTCAAAAGTAATAGTACCATTATAAATTTTACTATAATCATCTGTTTGAGAATTATTAGTTTCTTCTAACCATATTACTAGATAATAGTCCTTACTTGTACTAGATAAATTTATACTTAAATTATTACTATTACTAGTCATATATACTTTACCATTATTAGTATTAGATGGTGTTATTACATCACTAACTGCTGTAAAACTACTATCATATAATTGACACCTTATATCATTTGTAGTATATGTACTATTTGTCGTTGTAATAGATGGTGTTAAACTTACAGTATCACCTGTATTAGAAAGAGTAATACTATATAATGAACAAACATCTCTTCCATTCTTATCAATACATTTATTTGTTTCTTTACTTATCGCAGTACCTACTAAGTTATCGGATAATGGTACTAAATTATTAGCCCTATATATAGTTGTTAGATTTATACTAGCTCCAAAATCAAATGTTCTACCTTCAATATTATCACCTGTATTATTAGCTACCGCTACAAAATAAGCAAGTGTTACTCCTAGTAATGATATTATTACTATTCCCATTACGGCAAAAACAGATAATTCTACTTTTTTTCTCATAATTACTTTTCACCCTCTTCTGTACCAGATATAGTTGATGATAATTTTTGTCCATAGATAGAATTATATGTAATAGAGGCACTATACTTCCCACCAACATCTTCTTCTTGATGACGTTCTAAATCACTAAGCCATATTACTAGAGTAAATTTCTTTTTAGTAGGAATTCCTGTCTCTAAAGCACTATCTAATATAAAATTACTACCTAATGGCATACCATCAGTACTCTTTTCTATCTTAGTAATATTTTGATAAATTTCTTCATTTTCATCTAGTACTAGATAACTTAAATTAGAAATATGTTCAATATTAAAATCAATAGTACCAACAACATCCTGTTTAGCAGAATCATTTGTTACCTCAATATCATAGGCATCACAAGCCCCATTTCCATAGTCATCAACACATTTATTACGATATGCCCTCATGATATCAGAGTCCGCTAACGGAATAAGATTTTTTCCTGAATATTTTGATGCAACTTCAAGTTCTAATGTTAAATGTCCTGATTTAACATCTAAAGCATCATTATTAGATCTATCTCTAGCTGTAAAATAAGAAAATGTTACACCAAATAGCATAATAATAAAACTAAATATATATATTGTTAATAATAAATATTTTTTATCTTTTGCCTTCATATGGTCACCCTTCTACTATTAATATGATATCAAATAATTAAATCTTTTTCAATAGATTAAAAAGAAAAAAAGAAAAAAGATGTTAAACCTTTATTTCTTTATTTATTCTTTATTTTCAAAATCAATTTCTAATAGTTCTAATAAATTAGTAATTGTAATAAAGGTAGATTTTTTCCCTGAGTTAGAAAATTTAACAGGTATACCACCCTTTTCTTCCCATTTTTCTAAATTAGGGGGAAAGTCATCTACAAGAATGGATCCATCTGGATCTACCATATCTCTTTTTTCTATATTTTTAGGAACTATTATTACTTCGATATCTGGTAATACTTCTTTAAAATATTCCTTTTTAGCATTACCTTCTTTTTCCGAATGAACATGAGTAAGTATCTTAGTATCAAAATAATTACTTAAGGTCTTTATTTTGGATATTGAATTATCGATTTCTCCTGAACTAATAAGAAATTCTTTCCAATCTATACTTTGATAATATTTATTTATTTCACTATCTTTAGTAATATTTTTTTCTTTTAATACCCGATAAGATTTATTTATCGTATCAAGGATTACTCCATCACAATCTAAATACAGTTTTCTTTTTTGCATAGTATCCTCATTACTTAAGTGAAGTTTTGATTTCTTCTCCACTTACAAAAGATACTATTTTCTCTGATGATACTTTGATAACAGTAGGATCAATTACTTTTAAGTCTTCGATGGATTCTACTACTCCTGATGGTTCTCCGATAAAGTTAGAATTAAATTCATCATGTAAATCGACACGGTAAACAGTACCATCTAAGTCATCAACAATATTTGTTACTTCAGAGTCTTCATTAGTACTATCATAATAATATATATAATATTCTTCATCTAGTTGTTTTAGTGATTCACTTGCTAGTATTCTATTCCTAATACTAGTAGTTTCTTCCTCTTCATTTTTATTACTTTTACTAAACCATTTAATATCTTTCGTAGCAAAGATACCTGTAAATAAATAAGTTAAAGAAAATAATGCTATCAAAACTATCATTATAGTTACAAAACCTTTAGTAGTCATTGGTTTATCCTTATTTAATTCTTGAGCCTCTTTAACATTCTTTCCAGATCTTTTTGCTTCTTTTCTTCTTAATTCTCTTCCCATATATAACACTTCCTTTTTTTAATTATAATATAAATAATTATTATTGTAAATTAATAAAAGACATTTTTTAGGTATAAGCCTTCCGGTGAAGCTGTCTTGCCCGCTGACGACCTATCTTCTTTTTTTAAGATATCTATTATTTCTTCACTCTTTATTTTTCCTTCTCCGACCATAATTAATGTTCCTACCATATTTCGAACCATATATCTTAAAAAGCCAGTTCCGACAAAGATAAAAGTTATCTTATTTAGATTTTTAGGATCCCTTATTAAATTAGTTTGAGATATAGTACGTACATAATCATCTTTTTCTTCATCTACTTTTGTAAATGATTTAAAATTATGTTCTCCTTCTAAATATTTCATAGCTCTTTCCATTTCAACAACATCTAATTTTTGATTATATTGACAAACATAATTTCTTTCTAGGGGGTTATATTCTCCCATATTTAGTTTATAAATATATTCTTTCCCAATAGCGGAAAATCTAGCATGAAAATCATCTGGTACTTCAGCACAATTTCTTACAAAGACATCCTCTGGTAAAAGAGAGTTTAATCCCTTACTTAATTTATCTAATGGAATCTTCTTTTCTAAATCAAAATGAATTCTTTGAGCAATAGCATGAACTCCAGCATCAGTTCTACCTGAAGCATGAATATCTACTTTAACTCCGCCATTTATTTCTTTTAAAGCCTTTTCTATTTCTCCTTGTACTGTTCTTTCTCTCGGTTGTTTTTGATACCCCTTAAAATTTGTTCCATCATAGGAAACTGTAATTAAATATCTCATTATACTACCTCCATCAATATATAATTACCACCACTAAAATAGCAATATTTAATATAAGAAGTAAAACTTCTTTAATACCAAATTTATTTAATCGATAGTTAGTCCTCGACTTACCATATCCAAATAATTTTAATTTCATATCTATGGATATTAGATTTAATCTATTTATCGAATAATTAAATGATTTTATTATTATATTTTGATAATATTTTATCTTCTTACCTACTGAGTCTTTATTATTAAATCGCTCTTTATATATATTGTTAAATCGATCTAGTTCGTCTTTATAGATAGTAGGAATCCTAAATAGCAATGCTGTATAAAGTATTACTTTACTATCTTTCTTAATACTAAAGGGATCTAATACTCTACCAATAGCATACATAGTCTCGTTAATAGTAGTAACATGCATAAATATTAAGATATATGTAATGATAAAGATAAACCTAAAGAGATCTCCTAGTAATATTTCTATTGGACTAAATGTAATAATATTAATAATTATAATAAAGAAGATAAAGTATTTGAAATAACTTATTTCTTTTAGAATTATTTTGATATTAATACCACTACTTACAAGGGTAAGGATTAAATAACTAAATAACATTATAACATCTTTATAACTATTTATAAAAATTGAACTAATTAACATTATAATTAAAAATATTAACTTTAATGTTGAATTAAGATTATGAGCTAAGGAATCTTCATTTATATATTTTCCAATACTATTTGACATTTCGATATATATCCTTCATTAATTCTTTGATGTCATATGTTATATCTAAAGAAATATTTTTCTTTTTTCTAGCAGTATTAATAAAATCAATTATCTTAGGTACTTGAAGGGATGAGCCTTCTAGTTTATCTGTTTCCTTTAATAAGTCTTTTTTATTTGAACTTGATATTAATTTGCCATTTTTTAATAATATATATTTATCACATACTTCATAAGAGAATAAAATATCACTAGTAAGTATTATTAATGTTTTATGATACTCTTTTACTATCTTCTTAAATAGTTTAATTAGTATCTTCTTATGATAATCATCTAATTCTGGTAATTCATTTATGACTAATACTTTGGGATTAGTTACTAAGGCTATTCCTACTTTCAATAATATCTTTTCACCACCGGATATTTCATTAGGATTTAGATATTTGATATGATCATTTATTTTAAGCATTTTAAAAACAAAATCTATTTTTTTATTGATTGTTTCTTCTTGATAATTACTTATAGGCAGTTTTAGTTCATCATAAACAGTATCACAAACAAAATCATTTTGATTATTGCTCATGTAACTTATCTTATTTTTACTATAACTACTTATTATTTCACCTTGATAATCATTTATTTTACCAGTAATTATTTTACCTAAGTAATCTTTTTCTATTTCATCAGAAGAAAGAATAGTATATATTTTTCCTTCTTCAAATTCACAATCTATATCTTTTAATATTTTTTTATAGACTACTTTTTTTAGGGTTAGGGCCATAATTTATCTAAAGCCTCCTTATCTTTTAAGTATACTTGTTCTAGTAGATCATATAAGATAAGATTGTGAGATAGTTTTACAATAAATGGTAAATTAAAGCCTATTTTTTCTAGTAAATCATCTTTATATATTTCTTTAGGAGATGCCTCTGCTAAAATGCTTCCTTTATTTAGAACTATTATTTTATCTGAATCTAATGTTTCTTCTAAATCAGTTGTTAAGAGAATGATTGTTAAGTTGTAATCTTTTTGATATTCTTTTAATACTTTTAAAACTAGTTTCTTATCCATAGGGGTTAGTTTACTTAAAGTATTATCTAAAAGAATTATTCTTGGATTATGAATTAACGAAGCCGCTACTAAAACTTTATTTTTTTCTGATTGGGTAATATCTTCTAATGATTTATCCAATATATTATCAATATGAAATTTTTTAGATACTTTATCTAAGGTTATATTTATTTCATTCTTAGTATATTGAAGACTTTCTAGAGGAAAGGCTAAACAGTCTCGAATAGTATCAAAGTATATATCGTTATCCATACATATACTAAAATTTCTTCTTATTTTATCAATAAAGAAATTATTTAAAAGATAGCCATCAATATTTATATATCCTTCACCTCTAATGATACCTGAAAGTAATTTGGCAAGAGTTGTCTTACCCGAGCCATTTAATCCTACAATGGTTGTAAAAGTTCCTTCATAAATATCTAGGTTAAGATTATCAAATATTATATTCTCTTGATATTTGAATGTTAAATCTCTTATTTTGATAATACTTCTTTTCATACCATGCACCCTCTTTTAATATTATATATTAAATAGTTGTAAAATACAAGGAAATAGATGTAAAATACTTGTCAATTAATATCTTAATATCTTGATAAAACAAAATAATATGCTACAATAAGGATAGAGGTGGACAGTATGAAAAAAACGATAACTAAAGTAATTAGAGTTGATAATGAAACAAAAAAATTGATGAATGAGTTTTATAAAGATATGAAAAGGGATAAAACACCCCCTTATGCTGTTTTTCAAGCCGATACTGGTGATACAATTGTTACTTTATATGAATCTGGTAAAGCAATGTTTCAAGGAGTATCTGCGGATATTGAAGCTGATATGTGGATGAATATTGGTAAGAATAAAGATGATTTAGAGTATTTTATGGATGACGATATTAAGAAGGAAATAAAAGAAGAAAAAACAATTCCGATAGAGATAAATTCTATTGGTTCTGATGAAGTTGGTACGGGAGATTATTATGGTCCTATTGTTGTTACGGCTTCATACGTAAAAAAAGAAGACATTCCTTTCTTAACAGAACTTGGAGTTAGAGACTCAAAGAAAATTAGTGATGAGCAAATACTTAAAATAGTTCCTAAAATTATTAAAAAAATACCATATAAAACGATTATGTTATCGAATAAAGAATATAATGAAAAATAT
>CAMODE010000051.1 GCA_946611235.1 uncultured Caryophanales bacterium
CGGTGTAAGATTCGCCATTTAATACTTTATTGATTCCATCTTGAACTTCTCTATCCATAGCGGTATATATTTTCATGGATACTTGAGTTGGATTATTTCCTGTTTTCTTTTCGACTTCTTCAATTACAGTATCGATATATCCTTGATAGTCGGCTTTTGAACCAGTACCTACAAGCATACTTTCAATTGGAACAGCTTCAGCCATTAGTCTTTCTTCTTCAGTTATATATCCATGATGTTTCATTAGTTTTAAAACAGTGGTTCTTCTTGCTTTAGCATTTTCAGGATTGTTATATGGGTTATATTTAGTAGGAGCTTGATACATTCCTGCTAGTAGGGAAGCTTCTGGTAGACTAAGCTCTGATACGGTCTTTCCAAAATAGTATTTACTTGCTTCACCAACACCATAAATCATTCCACCTAGACCGCTATCATTAACATACATTTCGAGTATTTCTTCTTTAGTATATCTTTTTTCCATAAAGAATACAGATAAATATACATCTTTGAATTTACGAATTAGTTTTTCGATTTTTCCTTCTTTATTATCTTTTTTTGTTAGATTGTTTTTAACAGTTTGCATGGTTAGAGTAGAAGCACCACCGGCATCATCGTGTCCTATTAATTGAAGTGCTGTTGCTTTTAAAAATCTTGCTGTATCAACACCATTATGCTGAAAGAATCTTGAGTCTTCCGTAGCTATTAGAGCATCAATTAATACTTCGGGCAATTCCTCATATTTTACTTCTTCTCTTTTTTGATCTCCAAGAGTAGCTATTATTCCACCATCTTTATCGTAAATAACTGTCTGCTCTTGATTTTTAAAGGCTTCTGGATCAAAATCGCCACATGATATTACAATATAGATAAATAATAGTAGTATTGAGGCTATTCCAAATATTCCTAATCCTAATATGACTGTTAATATTTTTCTTAGAATACTTTTTTTATTTTTATCACTTGTTTTTCTTTTGTTCTTTATTTTTTTATTAGTACTTGTTTTTTCTTTTCGTACTTCTTCGATTTTATTATTATTTTCCTTTTTAATTTTTGGTAATTTAATATTTTTTACTTTATCTTTTAAATTACTTAATATGTTTTTAATATTTAGTTTTCTTTTTCTATTCCTATTTCTAGAACTCACAACTTCAACTTCCTTTCCTTCTGATATATTTCCTATATCAATATTTTTTTCTTTCTTTTTTATTATATTTATTTTAAAGTACATAATTAGTAATGGAATTGTAATAATAAGAATAAATAGTCCTTTTACTTTGAAGGCAATGATACTAAGTATTAGAGTTAGCATAAATAATAATATTATTAAATACTGCATTTTTCTTTTATCAAGATATCTACTACTTTTATATAGTCTAATCTTGGGGTATACTTAATATCTATCTTGTAGCAGTTTTCTTCAAAGTAGGATAGAGGTATTGATTTCCTATCATGACTATTTATATATTCCATTAGGTCTTCTCCTTTAAGGATATAGTCTTTATTTAATGATGTAAATCTAACTATTAGAAAAACTATTCCTTGATGTTTTATTACCTTTTTTATGTGCTCTATTTGATGATTATGAATATTATTTATGGAATAACTTGTTTTTGATTTGGTTTCTTTGGCATCAAATTCGATGTAATAACCTTTATAGATTCCATTATAATCGAGAGTAGATGGGGTTTCAAAGAAACCATCGGTTATTCGCATATTTTGATAATTTGTTTTTGTTACTCTTATGGGAGTAGGTTTTTTATAAATTAAAGCTATATCGTAATCAACATAATATTTATTAGTTATATTGATATCGTTTTCTAATCCCATTCCCCGATTTGCGTATGTACTATTGAAATTTATCTTATGGTTCAAAAACATCACCTACTTAATTATACTATAAAAAATAAAAAAATTCTATATATATAGGAAAAGTTATTAAATAAAAAAACTACTTAGTAGTAGTTTAATCTAAATCTTTCATAAATAGTCTTAATTGTACTAGACCTGATATTAGGACAAGAACATAAACTATTCTAGTAAGTAGTGTTCCATCTCCAAATAGGTATTCTACTAGGTTGAAGTCAAATAGTCCTACTAATCCCCAGTTTAAACATCCTATAATAGCAATGGTTAATGTTATTTTATGTAGTATATTCATATTATCCTCCTTTTTACTTTTATTTTGTACATTATTTTGTAAATTATTCATCATATATAGTATTTTTAATTAATATAATGGATTAGAAAGATAAGAGGTGAATAATGAAAAAGAAGTTGTTTTATGTTTTAACATTAGGATTAATAGTTCTTAGTGGATGTGGTAAAGTAAGTGAGAAAGATGTCCTTAATAATTTTGAAAAGATGGTTAAGGAAGCTAAAAGTTATTATTTGGAAGGAAAACTTGATATTGTAAATAATGAAGATGTTTATACTTATGATGTTAATGTTTCTTATAAAGA
Organism: uncultured Caryophanales bacterium; assembly: GCA_946611235.1. Classification (GTDB taxonomy): domain Bacteria; phylum Bacillota_I; class Bacilli_A; order RF39; family UBA660; genus CAG-302. The sequence continues at coordinate 2,460 of CAMODE010000051.1, forward strand.
AAATGATAATTATAAGGTTAATTTAGTTAATACAGTAAATTCTCACGAGCAGATTATTCTTAGAAATAATGAAGGAGTATATGTAATTAGTCCAAAAATTAATAAGAGTTTTAAATTTCAAAGTGATTGGCCTTATAATAATTCGCAAGTTTATTTACTTGGACCTATTTTAAATGATATTAATAGTGATGATAATAAGACGTTTGAAAAAGTTGATAATAATTATAAAATAGTAGTAGGAGCTAATTATCCAAATAATCCTAAACTATCTCATGAAGAAGTATATTTAGATAAAGATGGTAATATTCTTAAAGTTATGGTTCTTAATACTGATGGTAATAGTGAAATTACAATGACTTTTAATAAAATTGATTTTGATAAAAAGTTTGATGATGATTATTTTGATCTCAAATCGATTATTGATATAGAAGAAAATAAGAATAATGAAGAAAATAATGACAATACTACAAAAGAAGAGAAGACTAAGGAAACGAGTACAATTGAAGATGTTATATATCCAATGTATTTACCTGTTAATACGTATTTAACTAATACGGAAAAAGTAGATAAGGATAATGGTGAGAGACTAATTCTTACATTTGATGGTGATAATCCTTTTATGTTAATTGAAGAGACCGCTACATATGAAAAAGAACATTTAATTGTACCAACATATGGTGATCTAGAATTAATGGCTTCAACAGTAGCAGTTGTTAATGACAATAGTGTTAATTGGATAGATAATGATGTTGAGTACTATGTTGTTAGTGATAAACTATCTAAAAGTGAACTTCTTAATATTGCTAGAAGTATATCTGTTCTTCCTGTAAGCAAGTAAAATACTTGCTTTTTTCCTTTATATATAGTATATTTAAGATGGTGATAGAAGTATGAATATATATGAAAATAAACCTTTTCGAGTTTATAGGGCTGATTATTTTGGAGGAAATATTACTAGTACAGCAGGAGTTTATTTTATTACAGATAAGCAATTATTATTTAAATCATTTGTAAGAACTGAAGAAGATGGTGGAAGACAGAATATTGTTGGTCATCCTAAAATGATAAGAGAAATAGATGAACTAATATATGATGATAATGAAAAAGATCTTAATACTGACAGAAGACCATATAATACTTATATTTATTTGTCTAAAGATTATGAATCTAAAGATAAATTTATGCAGTTTGTAATATCTCTTCCTGAGAATGGATATATTAGTTTATCAGAATATTTATTATTATGTAAAACGTTGGATGAATTAGATGAATATAATAAGTATGAGTGTTTACCTAAGGAGAAATGCAAATATATTAATGTTCTTAATGATGATAATGATGATATAGTGTACTATGATGTGGAGGGAGCAAGAAAGAAAATAAGTGAATGCGTAATTGGTTATCCAGAATTACATCAAGAAAAAATAGATAGTGATATGTTAAGGAAAAAAGGTATTCATGGGGAACTGCTTAGTGATGATGAAATAGAAGAGATTATAAGAAAATATATTGATTTTAGTAAATGTAATAGTGTTAATGATTTATTAAGAATAATGAAGTTATGTGATAGATACTATAATGATAGTTATTATCATGATTATTTTCTTAAGGTATTTCCTAATTACTTAGAAGTTAAACACTTGATTGAAGAAATGAATTTTTCATCAGATAATATGACAATTGTTGGTGTATCACTTAATAATATATACGATGTTTTAAGTAGTTATTATAATACTGGTGTAAGTAATAGAAAAAGATAGGAGTATTTGATGATAGATGATGAGTCTTTAAAAAAAGGTATATATGAATATTTAAAGTATTGCAAGGAAGAAAACGTAATTAGGGGAGTTGGAATAGTAACAGATTATCAATTTATTTTTTATTCTCAAATATTAAAAGACGACTATTCTACACATGACGATATAGTTATCAAACTAGAAAATTATATTCATCCAAATGATATAAGAAAGGGCTGGAATTCTTTTAGAAATAATCATGTTTATATTTTTTCTTGGGGAAAGAAAGTATTTATTAATTTACCTACTGATGAAACTTTAAGTACTAATCAATATAAATTTATATGTGGTATTTTAGATGATATTGATAAATTTAATAGGGAAGTTACAGATGATAAAAAGGTAAAGATTGATGTTTATACTTCTATAAAGGGAAAGTTTGATGAATATAATTTACTTGATGTAAAAAAAATTAAAGATGAATTATTAACGATGGTTACTCGGGAAATAAAAATTGAAAACCAAAAAGTTATTGGTAAAACATTAGATGAAAAAGATATTAAAGAATCGATATTATTTAATATTGGACTAAAGAAAAGTATGACAATTAAAGGTCTTCTTTCATCGCTTAATATGTGTAAAGAATACTATGATGTAGACTACTATCATAATACTTTTTGTAATATTTTTCCTAATTATTTGGAATGTTTAGAAATGATAAAAGTATTATATCAATTATATGGATTAGATTTTGTATTAAATGAACTATCATTTGAAAATATGATAAATATTCTTAGAGATAATATTAAATATAAGTTTAATAGTATAATGAATTATGATGAAATATATACTGCTTTAAATATAATTAATAGTAATAAAAATAATTATATTAAAGAATTATTTCCAAATTCTTCTTTTATAATCAATTATATGAAAGAGAATTATTTAAATAGTGAAGAAAGGAATAGTATTAATCTATTACTTAGAGAAGTGGTAACATATGAGGATAAAGTTAGAGTAATTATTAACTTTATTTATGAAAAGATTAATAATAGTATTATTGAAGAAGAATCTATGATGGAAAAAATGGAAAAGGATTATGAATATATTAATACTGGTAAAAGGATAATTGCTAATAAGGAAAAATTAAATAGTTTAATAAACAGATATAGAGAAATTGATGATTATGGATCAAATTTTAGTATAGAAATTTCTAATATTGATATAGAAAGTCAAATTGGTATTAATAACAATACTATTACTTCATTAGAGGGAACATTAGAATCTTATTCTTCTTCCTTATTTAAGAGAATTTGGTATAGAAAGAAAATTAGAAATATTGAAAATAAAATAAAAAAGATAAGAGAGAATAATATAGAATTAAATGATAAAATAAGTAAAAATAAAAAGAAACAAGAAGAAAATGATAAAGAGTTAGCGGATATTGAAAATGAGTTTAAAGGAATAACAGGTTTTGATTTTATACCATTTGATGTAGCTAGTATGGATTATTATTATAATAAGGATTATTCAGAAGAAGAAAAAAATTATATTAATATGAAGAATGATATTTATAACGAAATAATTAGTCTAAGGGAAAAAATTAATGGTATTGTTAATAGTGGTTTATTAGATGTTAATAAAGAAGATAATATGAAAAAGTAGAATTGATACAATTATTATTTGTATCTTTTTCTTTATTAAAAGAAAAGTTTATGTTAAACTATTAAGAGAAAGAGGGATAGTATGATATATTTTGATAATAGTGCTACGACTATGGTAGATGATAATGTAGTAGAAACATATAATAAAGTATGTAAGAATTATCCAGGTAATTCTAATTCTTTACATAAACTTGGTATTAAGAGTAAACAGTTAGAAGAATACGCTACGGATAATATTGCTAAGTATTTAGGGGTTAAGCCTAATGAAGTTATATATACTTCTGGAGCTAGTGAAAGTAATAATACTGTTTTAAAGGGAGTAGCTTTTAGATATAGAAATAGGGGTAATCATATTATTACTAGTCGTTTAGAACATTCTAGTATAATTGAAACTTGTAAGTATTTAGAAAAGAATGGTTTTATAATTGATTATGTTAATGTTAATAAAGATGGTACTGTTGATTTAGATCATTTAAAGAGTTTAATGAATGATAAAACTATTCTTGTTAGTATAGCTATGGTAGATAGTGAACTTGGTATTATTCAGGATATTAAAAGTATTAGTAAGATTGTAAGGGAATACCCTAAATGTTATTTTCATGTTGATGCTACGCAGGCTATAGGTAAGATTAAAGTAGATTTTAATGATATGGATTTTATGAGTATGTCGATGCATAAGATATTTGGTATGAAGGGGATTGGACTACTTATAAAGAAAGAAAATATTGTTATTGATAATTTAATACATGGTGGTAAATCTTCTACTGTTTATAGGAGTGGTACTCCAGCTCTTCCTTTAATTGTATCATCTATGAAGGCTTTAGAGCTAGTAATTCCTAATATAGAGAATAATTATAAATATGTGGAAGAATTAAATAAAAGAATAATATCTTGTTTAAAAGGGTATGATAGGGTACATATTAATAGTACGGATAAGAGTATTTTCTATATTATTAATTTTAGTACTTTAGATATTAAACCTGAGACTTTTATTCATGCTATGGAGGAAGAAGATATTTATCTTGGAACAAAGAGTGCTTGTTCGACGGGCGATTTATCTAATAGTATATATGCTATATATAAAGATAAAGATATTGCTTCACATAGTATTAGAATTAGTTTATCTTATAAGAATACAATGGAAGAAGTAGATACTTTTATTAAAGCATTTGATAAAGTTTATAATAAATTAATGTTTAAAAATTAAAAATATAATACATAATAGAAATAGATAAGGAAGTTCTATATTTAGAAGGTAATTCTGAAGTTTGGAACTTCTTTTTGTGTAACTATTGACAAATTAAGAAAAACTGCTATAATAAATAACCGTCTGAAGAACTTTGGGGGTTTTTATGAAAAAGAATAAAAAAATATTAATTATTGTTTGGTGTTTAATATTATTATTCTTACTAGTGTGGTCATTTACTTTAAATAAAAACGATAATGACTATTTACTTAGTATCGATATAGAGAGTAATAATAATGTTAATAATCCTGTTGATTATAGTAAAATTATAAATGATGTTAGAGGGGAATACCATAATAATGATATTGTTGGTATTCTAAGTATAGATAATACGAATTATAGAGTTCCAATATTACAAGGAGAAGATAACGAATATTACTTAAATCATACTCCTGATGGTAGAGAGAACTTTATGGGATCTATTTATTTAGACTACAGAGTCAACATTGATTCTAGTAGGAAGTTATTAATATATGGTCATAATTCATCTAGAATAGATATGCCATTTAAAATTCTAGAAGAATTTTATGATATAGATTACTTTAATAATCATAAGAATATGAGTATTATTACGGAAAGTACGGAAAAGAAATATGAAATCTTTTCGGTATATGTAGAACCTAGTGATTATTCTTATATGAATCTTAAACTTAGTGATGAAGAATTTAGTAATCAGATTAAGATGTTTAAGAAGAAATCATTATATGATACAGGTGTAGAAGTAACTGATACTGATGAAATATTAGTGCTTCAAACTTGTAGTACTCATAAAGATTATAGTAACTATGAAAAAAAATATCTATTAATAATATTAAGGAGGGTTTTATAAATGAAAAAGATATTTAATAAGTTTACAAAAATTTTATTACTTGTAGCTATGGTTATATCTGACTTAATGACTCCAATTAAGGTATTTGCTGCTGAAGGTGAAGCAGTTACTCCTAAAAAGGGAGACGTTGGTATTAACGAAACTGTAAGTAATGAAGGAAGTGTAACTGTATCTAAAGGAACACTAGATAATCCTGGGGATGTTATGGTTACAAAGACAGTTAAGAAAAATGGTGAAGGAAAATATACTGTCGAATTTGAAGTGAAAGGAAAGGATGCTGAAAGTACTACTACTGTTGTCAAACCAGTATATGCAGTTGTAGTATTTGATAGATCAGCTAGTATGAGGGAATATAACTACGACAATTGTATACGTTATGGTTTATTTGGACTTTGTGCCGAATATGAAGAAGTTAAGTTTTCAGCAGCTGTTGAGGGAGCTAAAACTTTTGCTAGTTCTCTTTTAGAAAAAATTCCAAATGCTCAAATAGGGTTGGTAACTTTTTCTACTTCAGCAAGTGTTGCAAAAGATTTTAATTCAACTCTAAATAATGATTTATCAGATGCTAATTTTGGTAGTCCTAGTGGTGGAACTAATTTACATGCTGGCTTAATTGAAGCTAATGAACTATTATCGAATAGCAGTATTCCAGAAAATGCTAAAAAGTATGTTGTTATAATAAGCGATGGTGAACCAACATATTATATCAATGCAAATGGCAATACTGATGGTCCTGGTAGTAAAACAGACGAAGATGTTTATAATAATACTATAAGTATGGCAGATGCAATAAAAGAATATGCTGAAGTTTTTTCAATTGGTTATAGTTTATCAGCTGAAGAAGTTTATAATGGAATGACTGCTGCAGATATTCTTAAAAACATGGCAACAAAAGATGATGTGACTGAAGAAGATTATATTAGACATTACTATGATTCTGATCCAGAAAAAGTAGCTTCAGCATTTAACGAAATTGCAACTAGTATAAGTAAATTACCTGCAGGTACTGGAGCTACTTTAACGGATAATATTGGTTCTAGTTTTAGTGTTGATGCTAATAGTTCTAATTTAATTACAGTAAATGGAAGTAGTGTAAGTAATACTGATAAATTTGATATTACTGAAGATGGTACTAAGATTAGTTTCGATGTCGAAATTAATGGTGATGAAGCTGATGGATGGGTTAATGTTAATGAAGGATTTTCTTTAACTTATACTGATGCTAATGGTGAAGAAAAAACTATTACATATGGTGCTAATGAACCACAACCACAGGTTTATTGGGAAAGAAATACTTATAATTATGTAATTAATTATTATAAAGATGAGATTACTAATACTAGTGATAGTACTCATTATTTAGGTACATCTGGTAATTTAAGTGCATTTAATGGTGAAGTGATTACTTTAAGTGATACAGAAAAGAAGGCATATTTACCAAGTGCTGGTTATGAATTATCTGATAGTAATGTTTATACTATTACAATAGATAAAACTAAAGATAATGTTATTAATGTTTTATATGAAAAAATTGATTTAAATTATATTGTTAAATATTTCTTTGATGGTACTGAAAATGAAGATTTAAGAGTAAGTACTAATCCATGTAAATATGGTGATGAAATTAATGCTTTAGATAAGGCTTTAGAAGAAGTTCCAGAAGGATATGTACTTGATGAGGCTAAAACTAAAGAAGTTAATGATGGTAAATATATTATTACTGATAATAATACAGTAGTTAATGTATATTATAAAAAAATAGAACTTGTATATGGTGTTAAATATTTATTTGAAGGTGAGAATGGATATGCTGAAAGAAGTGATGTTCCAGCTATAAATAATATTGATGCTAAATACGGTGATGAAGTTAATGCTTTAGATAAGGCTTTAGAAGAAGTTCCAGAAGGATATGTACTTGATGAGACTAAAACTAAAGAAGTTAATGATGGTAAATATACTATTACTGATAATGATACAGTAGTTAATGTATATTATAAAAAGATCGAACTTACTTATGATGTTAAGTATTTATTTGAAGGAGAAAATAACTACTATGCTGAAAGAAGTGATGTACCTAGTATTAATGATGTTGATGCTAAGTATGGTGATGAAGTAAGTTATAGTGATTATTTACTTGAAAATATTCCTACTGGTTATGTACTTGATGAAGCTAAGACTAAAGGAAAAAATAATGGTGAATATACTATTACTGATAATGATACAGTAGTTAATGTATATTATAAAAAGATAGAACTTACTTATGATGTTAAGTATTTATTTGAAGACTTAAATGGTAACTATGTTGAACTTGGTAATATTTCTGGTAAAGAAGATGTTCCTGCTAAATATGGTGATGAAATAAGTTATAGTGATCATGCTCTTGCTAGTGTACCTGAAGGTTATACAATAGATACTACTAAAAGTACAGAAGTTAATAATGGTAAATATGTAATTATTAATAATGATACTACTGTTTATGTATATTATAAGAGATTAAGTTATGGATTTACTGTTAATTATCATTTTAATGGTACTCAATTTGATGAAGTTTATACTGCTGATGCTGTATATGGTTCTACATTAAAAGCTACTGACTATGTAGTAGAAAATATTGATAATACTAAGATAAAGAATAAATATAACGAAGATGATTATTTCTTAGATCCAAATGAAAGTGATAATAGTGCTTCTATTACTGTTGGTACTGATAGTAATAGTAATGTATTAAATTTACATTATATTAGTACTTTCTTTGAAGAAAATGCTGAAAGTATTGATAAGAGTACTACTACTAAAGAGGTAACTAGTGCTAGTCAAGCAGTTGATTATACTATTACTTATAATAATACTATTAATAATGTAAGAGAAGGAGACAAGGTTACTGTAACTGTTGTTGATAATCTTCCATTTGAAATAGTTGAGGATAGTTCTAACTTGACAATTACTGATGAAAATGGTAATGAAATAGTTGGTGTATATAATAGTACAGATAAGACTATTACTTGGACTTTTGAAGAGACTATTAGTGAATTTGCTTATGAATATAAGATTAATAAGAATATTTCATTTAGTGTAGTTTATAAGGATTTTGCTGATATTAGTTCAAGTGAAGAAAATAAATTAGTTAATACTGCTAATGGTATGACTACTATTAATGGTAATAGTACAGATGGAGATACTAGTGATTCTGCTGAAGTTCCTGTTAGAATTGAAGGTAAATTAACTGTTATTTATAGAAGTGAAGATGAAGAATTTGAAAGAACTACTACTACTAAACTTGCTGGTAGTGAATATACTACAGAAGCTAAAGATTTCTTTGGATATCATTTAGTAGAAGTTAATGGCTCTGAAAAGGGCGTATATGTTGCTGAAAAAGAAATTACTGTTGAATATATCTATAAATTAAATGATGGTGAAATTACTAATAATAAAGTAACTAAAGAAGGACCTGAAATTATTAGTGATGTTAATGACTATACTGAGTATGTATTTACTTATGATGGTACTGTTAAGGATTATATTGGTAAAGCTACTCTTACACTAACTGATGTTCTTCCATATGAAATATATTCTGCTTACTATGATGGTGATAGATGTGATTATGATTTTGAAAATAATACATTTACTTGCAGTGTAGAATATGATATTACTGAAGAAGATTATGTTAATGGAGAATATAATATTCATGAAGAATTTTACTTAAATGTTATTTATGGTGAAATTGATAGTGATGTTATTACTAATAAAGTAGATTCTAAGTTAGAACTTAGAAAAGTATATAAAGATTCTGAGTCTTCAGTAGATAGTAAAGTACTTAAAGGTGAATTACTTGTAAGTTATGTTGATGAAGAAGGTAATGTACTTGATAGTTATACTATTACTGATTATGCTGGAATGTATTATGAAACTCTAGAAGAAGAATTTGATGGTTATACATTTAAGAGTAAATCTGATAATACTGAAGGCTTCTTAATAGCTAATCAAACTATATATGTTGAATATGTATATAGTAAGAATGTTGGTACTTATGAAGAATTACCTCCTCAAACTGGTATTGAAGATATTTCAGTAAGTTATATTGGATACGTATTAGCGGCTTTCTTATTCATCTTATTTGGTAAGAAGAAAGAAGTTAAAAATAATTAATTAGGATAGATCCTATATGGGTCTATTCTTTTTTTTTACTTTTTTTAAGAAATTTATTAAATTTTTACAATTTTTAAAATAAATGTTGTATATATATAATAGAGGAGCAATAAATGCTTCTTTTCTTATGGAGATGATTTTATATGACTTAATTTTTATTTTATAGAAGAATAATATTTGAATTAATAAATGTAAAGAAAGTAGGTAATAAAAACATGAAATATGAAGATAACAAAATTAAATATTATGAAGAAATAAAAAATGAATTAATAAATAATGAAATAAATAAAAAGGTAAAAGATTATGGTAAAAACAAAAGTGATTTAGATACTTATTATAATGTAGGAAAAAAACTTGCTGAGGCTGGTAAACATTATGGCGAAGGAATAATTAAAGAATATTCTAAAAGATTAACTATTGAAATAGGAAAAGGTTATGGACTATCTAGCTTGAAAAACATGAGAAAATTTTACTATTTTCAAAAAAGCCACCCACTGGTTGACTTTTTGTCTTGGTCACATTATTGTATTTTATTATCTATAAATGATGATAATAAAATAAATTATTATATTAATCAAATTATAGATAGAAATCTTTCTAAAAGACAATTACAAGATATTATTAAAAATAAAGAATATGAAAGATTACCAGATAAAACGAAAGATAAATTAATTTCTAAAG
>CAMODE010000052.1 GCA_946611235.1 uncultured Caryophanales bacterium
CATGGCCATATGATAGGCTTCTTCGACAGATGAAGAGGACAGCATACATACGCCAGTAGCCCTAGCAGCATATATATCTTGATGATCGCCAAAGATACTTAGTGAATGCGTTGATAATGAACGTGCTGCGACATGGATTACTCCTGGTAGAAGTTCTCCTGCTAATTTATATAGGGTTGGTACCATTAGAAGAAGCCCTTGACTAGCAGTAAAAGTACTAGATAACATTCCACTTTGAAGAGCACCATGAACCATGGCTACTGCGCCTTTTTCAGATTCCATTTCTACGACTTTAACAGTATTACCAAAGAAATTCTTTTCTCCCTCGGTAGCCATTTTATCTATTTTTTCAGCCATAGGACTAGCAGGTGTAATTGGATATATTCCTACTACTTCATTAAATTTATAAGCTACTTTTGATACTGCTTCATTAGCATCCATTACTTTATATTTATTCATATTAATTCCTCTTTTCATCTATCTATATTACGATATAATTTTATCATAAATATTTATAAATAACAATATATAGAAAAAAAGAAGTTATTTCTTTGCATCAAACTTCTTTCTTAATTACTAATTATTTTTGTCTTGCTCTTCCTTTTTCTTTATTATACTCTGGAAGAAACATTAATAAATTGTATTGCTCAGCCATATTTTCATTAATCATTAAGGAAATAATTTCTTCCTTAAATGGAATAATTTTATTTATTAAAAATCTAAAGTGATTAAAGAAGTCTATTCCCATTTTGTTTTTAGTAGCCATTTCTTCTACTGTACCTTGAACAACATATACTTTAAATTTTCTTATATTTCCATAAACCCAAGTAATTTCCTGTACCATCACTTGGTCTTCTTCATTTCCCCAGTTAGTACCTCTTATTTTTCTTGATATACTACCTTTAATATTATCTAGCTCAATACCTTTTTTACAATTTCTTATTTGATAGTCATATTCTTTATAGTGATGATATTCATCACCAATATTTTGATAAACTAGTTTTTCTTCAATATTAAATTTTTCTGTTAAACTATTAAATTTTAAATATAGTCCATGACGATCGACTTTAAAATCAATATTTCCATATTTTTTACTATCGACAGTCAAAGAAGGAAATTCTCCAATATTCATTGTCACATAATCATACTCTGGGTAATCTCTTTTTATACCAAAAAAGTAGTCAGTATCATTACTATCAATAATGTTTCCTTCTTTATCATTTAATTTCCTTGGATATTCGTATCTAATAATTGAACTATCAATAAATGTATAATATCCGAATATTTCAGAATCCCCTTTCTTTAAATTCCCATTATACATTTTTTTGTATTGAATATAGCCAACTTGCTTTTTGTTTTCATCTAATATAATCCAACAATTAGAACCATTTGGACCAACTAGACTATACCCTAGTAATTCTATAAATCTTTTTTCATAATCTATATTATGCTTTATTTCACTCATATCTACTTCTCCCTTTTTTTTCATATATTATAGTCATCTAACCATTTTTTGTCAAGAAAAAAAGGAAGTTTATTTCTTTGCATCAAACTTCTTTCTTGATTCAGTATTTAAAATAAATTTTCTAAGTCTTATATTATTAGGTGTAATTTCAACTAATTCATCACTATTTATATAATCTAGACAGTATTCTAATGATAATAATCTAGGCCTTTTTAATACTACGGTATGGTCTGAACCTGATGCTCTTGTATTAGTTAATTGTTTTCCTTTTACAACATTAACTGCTAAATCGTTTTCACGATTACATTCTCCTACGATCATTCCTTCATATACTTCAGTACCTGGTTCAATAAACATTACTCCACGGTCTTCTAATTGACCTAAAGCATAAGCAGTTGCTTTACCGGCTTCAGTTGCTACTAATACTCCTAGTTTTCTTTCAGTAGAGTTAATGTCTTCAATAGGTAAATATTCTTTAAAGGTATGATTTAATATTCCATATCCTTTAGTAAGAGTCATGAAGTCAGTATTAAATCCAATTAATCCACGAGATGGTATGATATAGTTTAGTCTAATTAAGTTGTTTACATTAGACATATTTTCCATCTTACCACCACGTAGTCCTAATGCTTCGATAACATTACCTACACATTCTTCTCCGACTTCTATTTGAACATCTTCATATGGTTCACATTGGATACCATCTATTTCTTTAATTATTACTTCTGGTTTTGATACTTGTAATTCGAATCCTTCTCTTCTTAAGTTTTCAATTAATATAGATAAATGTAATTCTCCACGGCCTGATACAATCCATGATTCATTACCTGATTCTTCGACTTTTAAGCTTACATCTTTCTGAGTTTCTTTAAATAATCTTTCACCTATTTTTCTAGCAGTTACTTCTTTTCCATCTTTTCCAACAAATGGACTATTATTTACCATGAAAGTCATTTTTAGAGTTGGTTCATCAATTCTAAGTATTGGAAGAGCTTCTTCTTTACCAATATTACATACAGTTTCTCCTACAGAAATGTCCATAAGACCTGCGATTGCAATAATATCTCCAGCATGAGCTTCAGTTATTTCTACTCTTTTTAATCCTTCAAAACCAAATAATTTTTGAATTCTAAACTGCTTAATACTTCCATCTAATCTAACACATGATACCATTTCGTTTACTTTAATATGACCTCTTTTTACTCGACCGATTCCTATTCTTCCTACATATTCATTGTAGTCAAGTAGTGCTGGTTGAAACTGCAAACTTCCTTCTTCACTTACATTTGGTTCTGGTATTTCATCTATTATTAAATTAAAGATATCATCATAGCTTTCAGTTTGAGTACTTAAATCAGGACTTAAACTAGCAGTACCATTTAAAGCTGATACATATGCTACTTTAAAATCTAATTGTTCTTCACTAGCTCCTAGTTCTATAAACAAGTCAATTACTTCATCTAATACTTTATCAACACGGGCTGTTGGTTTATCTACTTTATTAATTATAACGATTGGTTTAACTCCTGCTTCTAAAGCTTTTTTTAGAACGAATCTAGTTTGAGGCATAGTTCCTTCATAGGCATCCACTAGTAGCATGACACCATCAACCATATTCATGATTCTTTCTACTTCTCCACCAAAATCAGCATGACCAGGTGTGTCTAAAATATTTATTTTATAGCCATTATAATTAATTGATGTTGTTTTAGCTAGTATTGTTATTCCTCTTTCTCTTTCAATATCATTAGAGTCCATTACTCTTTCTGATACTTGTTCATTTTCTCTAAATGTACCTGATTTTTTAAGTAGTTGATCCACTAGGGTTGTCTTACCATGGTCAACATGCGCTATGATAGCAATATTTCTCATTTTCATAAATTACACCTCTTTTTTTCACAAGTTATAATTATATCACACTTTATTCTATTTGGGAAGAACTTTTTGAAAGAAAAAACATCTATATAATATCAGCAAAAAAGAGTAAATTTTCTTCGCAATGATTTTCATGGTACAATATCTATATAAGAGAATAAAGGTGGTATTGTAGTTGTGAATAAAGAATTAATTAAAGAGATTGAACAAAGTCAAAACTTAGGTAGACGTCAAAGAAAAATAAAAGAAAAGGAACTCCAAAAAAAGTACAATG
>CAMODE010000053.1 GCA_946611235.1 uncultured Caryophanales bacterium
CTATTTAGATGGTAGTCAAGATAATCCTACTTCAACTCAGAATCAATCATTTATCTTTAAATTATATGGAGAAGGTAGAGATGCAATATATACTGATCCTGAAACAGAAGAAATAATAGTAACATTTGATCCAAATGGAGGAACATCAAATACTAGCAAGAAGATTGTTTACGCTGGTGAACAATATGGAGATTTACCAACACCTATAAGAGCAGGATATACATTCATGGGATGGAGTTATAATAATAATCTTCCAGGTGAATATCAAGAAGTAGAGTATATACAGAATTCTGGAACACAATATATTCAAACGGATTTCCAACCACAGAAAGCGGGGCGCGCAATAATCAAGTGGGAACTTGTTGATACACTATCTGGTAGTAATTCAACTATAATGGGAACAATTGATAGTGGCATAAATTCAGCAGGAAATTGGCAAATACGTGCACATGGTTTGGTCGTTATTGGCCAAGTTGATGTGTGGACAAATATAGGAAACATCCCTAATGGAACGATTGATATGCGTTATGGGCGTGTTTTTATAAATGGTACAGAAAAAACGTTCAAAGCAAATTCGTATACGCAAGTTAAAAATGGTTTGATTCTAGGTGGTCTTTTATCATCAGGAAAATTAAATCAAAACGCAAAAATAGCAATAAAAATCATGCATTTTACTGCCTACAACGATGCGGACGATCCAACCACAATTGCAAGAGATATGTATCCATGTTATAGAAGATCGGATGGAGAAATAGGAATGTATGATACAGTTAATAATGTGTTTTATACAAATGCTAATACTGCTACTAATGCAGAGCCATTTATAAAAGGTCCTACTGCTGTAGAAATAGTAAATAGTTCAACTATAGTTACTAAAAATGAAGACCATACATTATATGCTATATGGGAATAGAATTAAGATTAATATCTTAGTTCTTTTTACATATTAGATGTAAAGATAGTAATAAGGGGTAGAAAAAAAGTAGAATTTGTTATATAATTATTATGAGGTAGATTGTATGAATAAGAAATATATAATTATAATATTTATATTATTTTTATCTTTTATATATAGTGTTAAAGCCGAGTCTGGTACTGTTATATGTACTAATGGAGATACTACTCCTTTAAATGTAAGAAGTAGTATCGATGGCAATGTAATAGGAGGCCTTTCTTGTAATTCTTCTGTTGAAATATTAAATAAAAATGCTGGTAGTAATAATAGTTGTAGTAAATGGTATCAAATAAAACAAGGAGTACTTGAAGGCTATTCATGTGGAGAATATATAAGTATTAATACAAGCCCTTCTAATTTAAAAGGAAGAGTATCTTGCGTTGAAAATGATGATCCATTGACTGTAAGAGAAAGTATTAATGGAACTATTATTGATAGATTACCATGTGATTATGAAATGAATATCTTAGATGATACTCTAGGAGCCTCTGGATATTGTTCTAATTGGTATAAAGTATCATATAACGATAATAAGGAAGGTTATGTATGTGGTACATATGTAATTACTGATGTTGTAATAGATGATAATGATGATAATGTTATATCTTATAAAGATAGCCTAAAATCAGCAGGCTTTCCTGATAGTTATATCGATGATTTAACTAAGATACATACATTATATCCTAAATGGACATTTATACCTTTTAAAACCAATTTAGACTGGAATACTGTAATTGAAAATGAAAGTGTTAAGGGAAGAAACTTAGTATATTATACTTATGGCGAAGGATATCGAAGTAAGAAAGATTATAGCTATAATTATGAAACCGATGAATACTATAGACATCCTACCGAAAAGAATTGGTGGTATGCTAGTGAAGACGCTATCAAATACTTTATGGATCCAAGAAACTATCTAAATACTAAGAATATCTTTATGTTTGAATCGTTATCTTACGAATCATCATTTCAAACAGATAATATTGTAAGTAAAATCTTAGATAACAGTTTTATGCCAAATGTATATAAAAAATATAGTGAAGAGGGTTACACAACATCTTTTATGGAGGCTGCGAGTACTTATAATGTAAGTCCTGTTCATTTAGCAAGTAGAATTTTGCAAGAACAAGGACCATCTGGTACTGTGGCATCCTTAGGTGAAGAATTTGCTTATGATGGTAATACATATTCCGGATACTTTAACTTCTATAACATTAAAGCAACTGGAGAAAATCCCGCAATTAATGGTTTAGTATGGGCAATGGGCGGAGTAGAACATACTCTAACGTCTTACTTAAGACCATGGGATAGTCCTCATAAATCAATTATGGGCGGAGCTAAATTCTTAAGTGAAGATTATATAAGTATTGGACAAAATACCCTATATTTCCAAAAATTTGATGTATCAAGAGATAATGGTAGATATACCCATCAATATATGCAAAATATAACAGCTCCTCTTACCGAAGGAGTAAAGACATATAATAGTTATAGTGAAATTAATGGTATCTTTGATGAACCTTTAGTATTTATAATACCAGTATATAATAATATGCCTAGCACTAAGGTAAGCGCTCCAATTGATAAGAATCCCAATAGTTATTTAAAAACTATTAAAATAGAAGGAAAAGAAATAGATAACTTTAACTATAATAATTTAAATTACAGATTAGAAGTAGAATATAATTCAAATAATATAAATATAGAAGCATCTACAATTAATAGTAAAGCTTCTGTTAAAGGAACAGGAACTATGAACCTAGTACCAGGAGAAAACAAAAAGACTCTTACCGTAACAGCGGAAGATGGAACAGTAAGTTATTATAATCTAACTATTATAAAGAAATCCAAAGAAGAAGATATAAGTTTATCTAGTAATAATAATTTAAAGAGTTTAACTATCGATAAAATAGATTTTGAGTTCAATAAAGATACTTTAGAATATAATTTAAGTACTACTTTTGATATTGATAAAATAA
The DNA here is from genome assembly GCA_946611235.1 of uncultured Caryophanales bacterium. Taxonomy (GTDB): domain Bacteria; phylum Bacillota_I; class Bacilli_A; order RF39; family UBA660; genus CAG-302. The sequence goes on from CAMODE010000053.1 coordinate 2,935, forward strand.
AGATAAGTTATGAATTTGAAGATAATACCGCTAGTAGTAATTCATCTAAAGAAGTAGATTTAATTGTCGGTAAAAATATTATAAATATTACTGTAACAGCAGAAGACTCATCTACTAAAACATATACTTTAAATATAACAAGGAGTGAAATAACTATTGATAAAGCTCTAAGTAGTAGTGGTATTAAATATAATAATGACTATATTTATGGCATAAACTTAAATACCAGTATTGATAGTTTAATAAATAATATTAAGAAGATAAGTGAAGGAATCAATGTTAATGTTACAGATAAGGATAATAATAACAAAACAAGTACCTTTGTAACGGGAGACATTCTAACTATTAAAATAGGAAGTATGGAAAAGAAATATAATATCGTTATCTATGGCGATGTCAATGGTGATGGTGCTATTGATAAATTAGACTACTTAGCTATCTTAAGAGAATATTATGGTTATACCAAGTATAGTGGTGCTTCTAAAGAAGCTGCTGATGTAAATAGAGATGGAAAAGTAGATAAATTAGACTATCTAGCAGTCCTAAGAGACTACTATGGATATGCTAAGATAAGTCAGTAAGGAGTATATATGAAAAAGATTAAATATGTATTAATAAGTTTAATAATGTTTATAGGATTAAGTAACTATGTATTAGCATCAGGTGTAAGTATAAGTGGTAATACTTCTGTTACTAAAGGAAATAGTGTAACAGTAACTGCTAGTGTATCATCTGATAGCCCATTAGTAAGTATTGAAGGAACCTTTATGTGTAAAGGCTCTGGTGTAAGTGAAGGAGTTGATATGGTCTTTGATGACTCTAGTAACTCTATTAAAAATAAAAGTTATAGTATGACAATTAAACCAACAAATTCAGGTACTATTACTTGTTCTACTACAGGAGTTAGAATTACTAATATGTCATCCGATAGTTGGCAGTCTCTTTCTGATAAATCACTTACTATAACAGTAAAAGAACCAGTAGTAGTTCCTCCTAAAACCTATAGTAGTAATAACAATCTAAAATCATTAGAAGTAGAAGGTTATTACTTATCACCTGAATTTAAAAGTGATACAACTGAATATACAGTTGAAGTACCTAATGGTACTGAAAAGATAAATATTACTGCTAGTAAGGAAGATAATACAGCTAGTATAAGTGGTACTGGAGAAAAAGAAGTAATTGAAGGAAACAATAAATTTGAAATAAAAGTTGAAGCTGAGAATGGTAATGTTAAAACCTATACCATTAATATAATAGTAAAAGAATTAGATCCAATAACTGTTACTGTTGAAGGTAAAACTTACACTATAATAAGAAAAGAAGGATTACTTGAAGTACCTACGAACTATGAAAAAAGTACTATAAAAATAGGTGAAGATGAAGTACTATGTTATAAAAATAAAAAAACAAAAGATATCTTAATAGGACTATCTAATGATAAAGGAGAAAACAAATACTTTATCTATGATGAAAAGACCGGTAAATATACTAGTTATAATAGTATGTTAGTAAATGGTACAAGTTTAAAACTAATAACTATGCCAAAAGAAGAAGTACCAAGTGGTTACTCTAAAGTATCATTTGATTATGATAATAATAAAATAGAAGGATACCAATATATCGAAAAAGGAGTAACATATGCTGCGGATGATAAGGTAAAAGGAAGTTCTTTCTACTTATTATATGCCGTAAACGAAGAAACAGGTAAAAAAGGAATCTATGTCTATGATAAAGAAGAAAATACTATTCAAAGATATAATCCTGATTTAATCCTTGCCTATCAAAATAAATTAGATAAAACAAATCTTTACCTATACATTTCACTAGGAGTAATTGGAGTACTCTTAATAACTATATCTACTATATTAATAAAAAAGAATAAAGATAAGAAGAAAAGAAGATAAATAAATATAATACTAAAACATATAATTAATTAGGTGATTATTTTGAAAGAAGTAATAAAAAAAATATCTCTATTAATCCTTATATGTTTTAGTTTTTTTTATACTGATAAAGTAATAAACTACATAAATAGTAGTAGTACACTTATGAAAAAAATAGATAGTATTAAAGAAGAATATAAAGTAGAAGAAGTAAATGCTTATATTGAAGATGATACCATAATTCCTGGTATGAAAGGTAAAGAAGTAAATATAAATAAAAGTTATAACAATATGAAAGAATATAATACCTTTATTGAAGATTATCTTGTCTATGATAATATTATTCCTACTATTAATTTGGAAGATCATAAAGATAAATATATTATAAAAGGAAATAGTAATAAAAAAGAAGTATCCCTTATATTACTAGTAGACACTAATAATATAAATAAACTAAATAATATAAAAGATATAACCCTCTTTATTAATCATAATATCCTTACTATCGATAATATAAATAAACTAAAAGAAAATGAAATATATACTTATGGTAATAATGGTATATATAATAAAAACATATTAATAAATGATAATACACTAATAAATAATTTATCCAATAATCGATCTAAGTATTGTTTAACTAAAGAAAAAAATAAAGAAGTTATAAATGCTTGTAAGGAAAGTGAAATGTATACAATAATTCCCAATGTAACAGGAGATTATCTAAATATAAAAGAAAAACTATCAAATGGAAGTATTATCTTATTAAATAATATTAATAATATCGATAATATAATTAAATATATAAAAAATAAAGGCTATAAAATTGTCTATTTAGATACATTACTACAAGAGTAATAAGAGTGTAAATATTATACTCTTTTTCTTTACTTTTATATATAATTATGCAATAATAAATAAGAAAGAGTGATGAGATGGAGTATATTTTATTAGTACCAAATAATATCAAAAAAGAAATAATAAAAAAAGTAAGAAATAAATATTATAATTATAATATAAAATTTATGTCACTTGAAGAATTTTCTAAAAGAATAACTTTTAATTATAATGAAAAAACCTTATATTTTTTAATGAAAGAATATAATATAAATTATCATACAAGTAAATTATATTTAGATAATTTGTATTATATTGATAATAAATTAGATAATGAAAAAATGCATAAACTAATTGATATAAAGAAATATCTAGATGAACATAATTTACTTATATATGATAAATATTTTAAAGATTATGTCAAAGGAACTGAAATATATATCTATGGTTATAATTATATTCGTACATATTATAAGAAATTATTAAGTAATTTAAATTATAAAATAATAGATGATGATCATAAAATAAATAATATTAATAAAATATACTATGCTGATTATATTGAAGATGAAGTAATATATGTTGGAAGTAAGATATGTAATTTAATAAAAAAGAAGATAAGTATAAATAATATTAAAGTAATAGCAACAAGTGAATATGAAAGTATTATAGATAGAGTATTTAGCTTTTTAAATATACCCATAAATATAAAAAGAAATAGTTTATATGGCATATCATCAGTAAAAAAAATAATCAATAATTTAGAAGATATATCACTACTTGAAGAAATAAAAGATAATGATATAAGAAGTAAAATAGTAAATATTCTTAACAAATATTCTTTTATCGATAATAAAAATGAAGTAAAAGACCTTATCATAAATGATTTAAAAAATACATATATTGATAATAATGTAGGTATTAAATTATCAAGTATAAATGATTATTTTAATGAAGAAGATTATGTTTTCCTAATGGGTTTTAATAAAGAAAATTATCCTAAAGTATATAAAGATAATGATTATTTTAGTGATAAAGAAAAGCAAATATTAGAAATAGAAAATAGTACTACTTTAAATATTAAAGAAAAAGAAAATATTATAAAGAAAATACTAAGTATTAAGAATTTAACTATTACTTATAAATTACATGATGATAATAATAGTTATCTAAAAAGTGTTCTATTAGATACTGATATAGAAAAAATACAAATAGATGATTATTCTAATTCTAATATGTTAAATAAAGTATTACTATGTAAGAAACTAGATAACTTAGTTAAATATAATATTGGGGATCCTTCTATTAGTATGCTTTCTAATAATTATAAAATAGATTATTTAAATTATAATAATAAATATAAGAAAATTAGTAAAGATAATCTATATAAATATTTAGATAATAAACTAACCCTATCTTATAGTAGTTTTGATAACTATAATAAATGCAAATTTAAATACTATATTGGTAATATCTTAAAAATAAATATAATAAAAAATGATTTTGCAATAATTATAGGTAATATCTGCCATTATTTATTATCTTGTATGAATAATAATGACTTTGATATAAATAAATATTATAATGATTATATAAGTAAGGAAAGAGAATTTACTAAAAGAGAATTATTCTTTTTAAGTAAAGTAAAAGAAGAAGTAATCTTTATTATAAATACATTAAAAAAACAATTAAATTATAGTTCATTTGATAAAGAATTATATGAAAAGAAAGTATATGTAAATAAAGATAAGAATATAAAAATAAATTTTATGGGAGTAATAGATAAAGTTCGATATAAAGAAGAAGATAATATTACATATTTAGTGGTAATTGATTATAAAACAGGTAGTACAGATATTAAACTAAATAATATGGAATATGGTATTGGTATGCAACTACCAATATATTTATATTTATCTAAATATTTAGATTTAAATAATATCAAAGTAGTAGGATTTTATTTACAAAAATTACTTGTAAGTACATTTGATAATAAAAAAGATTATCTAGAAGCTAAAGAAGATACTCTAAAACTAGAAGGATATTCTATTAATGAAGAAAATATCTTATCGAAGTTTGATAATACATATAATGATTCTAAATTAATAAAAGGAATGAAAACAAGTAGTAAAGGCTTCTATAACTATAGTAAAGTATTAAGTAGTGAAGAAATAGAAGATTTAGTAAATAAAACAGATAATTTAATAGATAAAGCAATTGATAGTATCCTTGAATGTGACTTTACGATTAATCCCAAAGTAATCGATGGAGATAATATTAGTTGTAGTTTTTGTGAGTATAAAGATATTTGTTTTAGGAATGAAAAAGATATAGAATATATAAATAGGAAGGAAGAATAATATGCAGTATGAATTTTATTATGAAATAAAAAATGGTAAAGAACATATATTATGTGTATCTTATGATAATGAAGGTAAGAGAAAAACTATTTCTATTAATAGCCTTGATAAACTAGTAGAATATATTAAACGTAATTGTCAAACTTATTCAGAGGTATTTTTTAATTATTTTGGGAAAGATCAAGTATTATACGTTTTAAATAAAGCAAGTGATACAATAGAAAGAGATGATCCACCAATTGGATACGCCGGACCATACATGTTGCAAAAAAGACTAGTACGAGGTAAATAAGATGGCTTGGACGAAAGAACAAGAAGAAGCAATATATAAAGAAGGTACAAATATTATTGTGTCCGCTGGGGCTGGCTCTGGTAAAACAGCAGTACTAACCGAAAGAGTACTAGAAAAAGTAAAAAAAGGTGTTCCTATTACTTCTCTTTTAATCCTTACCTTTACTAAACTAGCAGCTTCTGAAATGCGAGAAAGAATAGGAAGTAAACTTAAGAAAGAAAATTTAACTAATGCTTTAAATGATTTAGATAAAGCCGATATTACAACATTTGATGCCTATTCTTTATCATTAGTAAAAAAATACTACTATCTACTAGGAGTATCTCCGGATATTAATGTTATTGATTCATCAGTAATCTATCTATATAAAAAGAATATTTTAAATAATATTTTTGAAGATTTATATAATAAAGAAGATAAAGAATTCTTATCATTAATAAGTGATTATTCTATAAAAGATGATAAAGAAATATTTACCTATATCTTAACATTAAATGATAAATTAGATTTAAAAGTAGATAAAAGATCTTATTTAGATAACTATATAAATAACCATTTTAATGATGAAAAAATAAATAATGATATTGAAATATATACTAATTATATATTAAATCTAATAGATAAAATAAGGGATTATTTAGAATATATTGATGATACTGATTACCTAGATAAACTATTTAAAGAGTTAAATATATTACTATCTAGTACTAATTATAATGAAGTAAAAGAAGTAATAGCTACTATTAAATTACCTAGATGCACTAGTGATTCCGATATTACTAAAGAATATAAAGAAAAAATAAGTAATACATTAAAAGAAATAAAAGAACTATGTACTTATGATAATATAGATAATATTAAAGAAGGTATATATAAAACAAAAAATAATATTAGTACGATTATTAAAATTATTAAATTATTAGATAAAGAAGTAATAGAATATAAAAAGAAATATAATTATTATGAGTATCATGATATTGCTTATTTAGCTATAAAATTAGTAAAAGAATATCCTTATATAAGAGAAGAAATAAAAAATAACTTAAATGAAATATTAATAGATGAATATCAAGATACTAATGATATACAGGAAGAATTTATATCGTATATATCAAATAATAATGTCTATGTAGTAGGAGATATTAAACAATCTATTTATAAATTTAGAAATGCTAATCCCTATATCTTTAAAAATAAATATGATAAATATAGTAAAAATATAGATGGATATAAAATAGATTTAAATAAAAACTTTCGAAGTAGGGAAGAAGTAATAAATAATATTAATTTAATATTTGAAAGAATAATGGATGACTCTCTTGGAGGAGCTTCATATAAAGAATCACATGAAATGATCTTTGGTAATACTACTTATAATGAGATGGGCTTTAATAATCAAAATAATAATTTAGAAATATATAGTTATAATAATACTAGTATCTATTCTAAAGAAGAAGTAGAGGCCTTTACTATAGCTAAAGATATTATAAATAAAATAGAAAATAATTATCAAGTATTTGATAAAAATACAAATACTAATCGAAATATAACTTATAATGATTTTGCTATACTTATCGATAATAGTAAAAATTTCGATTTATTTAAAAAAATATTAGAGTATAAAAGTATTCCAACATCGATAGTTAAAGATAGTAACTTATCTGAAGGTATCTTAATTGCCATAATAAAAAATATCTTAAATTTAATAATAAAAATAAAGAATAATATTATTGACAATGAATTTAAACATTACTTTTTATCTTTAGGTCGAAGTTTTCTTTTTAATATTGATGATAATACACTATTTAATTATTTTCTAAATAATAATTTTTATGATAGTAATATTTATACTATTACGAAAGAAATATCAAATAATATAGATAATATATCTCTTACTAATATAATAGATATAATAATAGATAAATATGATATCTATAATAAATTATTCTTAATCGGAAATTACTCGGAAAATATTCTTAAACTAAATAAATTAAAAGAAATAATAAAAAACTTAGAAGGATTAAATTACACTATATATGATTTAACTATGTACTTAACTAATGTCATTGAAGAATCGATCCCAATCAAATTTAAACTAGGAGATACTTCATCTAATAGTGTTAGAATAATGACAATACATGCCTCTAAAGGATTAGAGTTTCCTATTGTATATTTTGCTTCTCTATATAATCGATTCAATATCAGAGAAGCTATAAATAAATTTTCGTATGATGATAGTTATGGAATAATAATCCCCTATAAAGATAATTTTCTCTATAATACCATATATCATAATCTTAGTTATAAGAATTATGTAAGAGAAAATATTGGAGAAAGAATAAGACTCTTCTATGTAGCTCTAACTAGAGCTAGAGAAAAGATGATAATGCTTCTTCCTTATACTGATAAGGAAGTATCTAGTATTAGTGATATAGTAGACACATCTATTAGAGAAAAATATAAATCTTTTTCTGACTTTTTATACTCAGTTACTCCTATTACTAGGAAGTATTATAAAGAAATAGATATAAGTACTTTAGATTTAACTAAGAAGTATAATCTATCTAAAATATTAGATTTAAATATCGATAAAGATAATACTAAATTACAAGTAGAAGAAATAAATCTAGATATAAATAAAGAAGAAGATAAAAGATACTCTAAAAATAATATCCATCTTGTTACTAAAAATGAACAATATATATTAGATAAGGGTATTAGATTACATGAATTATTAGAACTAACAGACTTTAAAAATATAAATAATAATTTAAGTAATGAAGATAAAGAAATAGTAAATAATTTTATAAATAATATTGATTTAAATTATCTAAATATATATAAAGAATATGAATTTACCACTGATAATAGTCATGGTATTATCGATTTAATGTTAGAATATAATGATTATATTAAGATAATTGATTATAAGTTAAAAAATATTACTGATACTGCTTATATTAAACAACTTACTGGATATAAAGAATATATTGAAAAAGTATTTAATAAGAAAGTATATATATATTTATATTCAATAAATGATAATAAACTAGAAGAAATATAATTATTCCTTTGAAAAATCTCGATTTATATATAAATATTCCTTTGAAAAATCTCGATTTAATCATTGATATTCCTTTGAAAAATCTCGATTTTTTTAAGAAAATACTTGATTTTAAAGAAAAATTATTATATAATTAATTCGAGGCGATGATAAGTGTTAGAAAGAAAGATATACAATGATTTATTGAAATGGAAGTCTAAAGAAAATAAGCAAAGTTTAATAGTAAAAGGGGCAAGACAAGTTGGTAAAACATATATTATTGATAAGTTTTGCAGAGATAATTATGAAAATTATGTTTATATTAATTTTTTTGCAAACTCTGAATACAATAGCATATTTCAAAATGGACTAGATGTCGATACTATTATAAAGCAACTTACTATCAGAATTCCAAATATTAATTTAATTCCAAATAAAACAATTATCTTCTTAGACGAAATACAAGAATGCCCTGAGGCTATAACGGCATTAAAATTTTTGACTATTGATAAAAGATTTGATGTGATTGCTTCTGGTTCATTACTTGGAATAAATTATAAAGAAGTTCCTTCATATCCAGTAGGGTATGTCGAGCATTTAGAAATGCATTCGTTAGATTTTGAAGAGTTTTGCTGGGCAAATGGAATGAATAAAGAAGCAATTAACTATTTAAAAGAATATTTTGATAAAAGAGAGCCTGTACCAGAGTCTATACATAATAGAATGATGGATTTATTTAAAGAGTATATAATTGTGGGTGGAATGCCTAATGTTGTAAATGAGTTTGTAACAAGTCATAATTTTGCCAATGTATTAAAAATGCAAAAAGACATAATAGAAGATTATAAAATGGATATAGGGAAGTATGCTAAAGAAAATGAAAAAGCTAAAATTAGAGCATGTTTTTTATCAATACCGAAACATTTATCTAAAGATTATAAAAAATTTAGATATAGTTTAGTAAGTACCGGAGGAAAAGCTGAAAAATATCAAGGTTGTCTTATGTGGTTATATGATGCTAACATAATAAATTTTTGTTATAATCTTGCAAAACCAGAACTACCATTTGAGGGAAATGCGAGAAGCGATACATTTAAAGTATATATGAGAGATACTGGACTACTTATGGCAATGCTTGAAGAAGGATCAGGAAAAGAAATAATGGATGGTAATTTAGGTATTTATAAAGGTGCTATATATGAAAATATTATCGCAGATATTTTTGCTAAGTTAGGTAAAAAATTATACTATTTTGAAAAAAACTCCACTATTGAGATAGATTTCTTCATTAAATATGAAAATATAATGACTGCTGTAGAAGTTAAGTCTGCGGATAATACTAAATCTAAATCAATGAATTCAATTATTAATAACTGGAATGTAGAACAAGGTATAAAATTATCATCAAAAAATATAGGAGTATCTAATAATATAATTAATATTCCATTATATATGTCTATATTCTTATAATGAGATATAATATAAAGGGCAATTCTTACGAATTGCTCTTTTAGACTATTAACAAAATTTACTTTGTCAGCTTTCTGAAATACTGCAGTATTTCCTGCAGTATTACTATTTATCACTAGGATAAATATTATTTATTCCAGTGATTTTTTTAACATTATCTATTAGTTTATTATCAATTTTACTAAAGTATATATTTACTTTACCATTACCATCATTATCAATATTAATATAATCAGCCATATTTAATAATTCAGTGTCTTTTAGTATATTCTTAATATTAGAAGATATTAAAGGATAGTGGGTACATCCTAATACTAAGACATCTATTTTATCTATATAATCATTTAAATACTCTTTTAATACAATTTCTATATTCCCAGTAGTAGTTCCTTCGATTAAAGGAACTAATTTAGGAGTAGCAATCTCATATATATTTTTATTAATAATATTTTTAAATATATGAGAATTAATCGTAGCTTCAGTAGCAATAATACCAATATTATTATAACTACTATTATTTAGATAATTAATCGTAGGACTAATAATATCAATAATAGGTATATTATAATTATCTTTTAAATATTCTAAACAATTAGATGATACAGTACCACATGCTATTACAATAATATCAACATCAAATCTAAGTAAAAAATCTATATTATTTTTAGCTAATATTTTAAGTTCTTCAATACATTTAGATCCATATGGTAAATTCTTCGTATCACCAAAATATTATATATTCATTATTTGGATATTTTTCCATTAATCTTTTTAATACAGATAAACCACCAATACCAGAATCAAATAATCCTACCTTCATCTAATTACCTCCATAAATTAATTATGCCATATAAGTGTAAAATAGTCAATTTTCCCTATTGCTAAAGATTAATATTTATGGTAAACTTAATATGGAAAGTAAATAATATGGAGGTAATCATATGCTTAAAAAATTGAAAAATATCAAATTATCAAAAAGAAAATATTTCTATTTAGTATTATCTAGTTTAATAATAATAGCAATAGGAACTACTTTTGCTTATTGGAGATGGAGTAGTGATATTAATGCTTTAGTTAATGGAAAGGTATGTGCTCCTGAAATAGTTTTTGTTGGAGGTACTACAATTAATGGTCATGATTTACTTCCAGTTAGAACTAAAGAAGAAGGACTATCTAAAAATATACAAGTAAATTTAAATAATACTTGTGATAATGATACTGCTGTATTAAATCTTAACTTATTATTAGAATCTTTTCCTTCAGGACTATCGGATGCTTCATTTAAATGGGCATTATATGAGGTAACAACTGAAGAAGTAGAAGGAACTTCTACTGAAACACTTACCTTTATAAACAATGGTAACTTTGCTAATAAAAGTCAAAATAATACCATTAGTTTGGCAACTGATTTAATAGTTACAGAAAATATAAGTACTTATAGATTATTTATTTGGATAGATGGTACTATGGATAATCCATCTACTATCGGAGATAATTCATTTAAATTTAAACTTTATGGAACAGGAAGGGATGCTATATATAGGGAATATACGATGAAGCAAGTATCTAATAGTTCTACTACTAAATCGTTCTGGGGTAGCCCAATAAATGCTAATCAAGTTAAAAGTATTAGATTTATACCTACTGATCAAGTATCTGATGATTGGACAAATACTTATAATCTATCATCAGTAGCAGATTCTCAAGATGTAACTATGTATTATGTAGAAAATGGTCAGACAGAAGGTGAAACTCCGATAACCTTATATGATGTCTATGTAGCAAGTAATAATGGTATGTCTAAAATTAAAACTAATACTAGTGCTGCTAAAATGTTTGCTTATTTATCTAATTGTGAATACATAGATGCGGATGGTTTGGATACTTCTAATGCAACAAGTATGGCATATATGTTTTTAAATGATTATAAATTGCAAGAGGTAAAGTTGTCAAAATGGGATACAAGTAATGTTAAAAATATGGAGAGAATGTTTATGGACTCTTCTAGTTTAAAAAGTTTAGATTTGAGTGGATTTGATACTTCAAATGTTACTATTATGAATTCATCAAAAATGTATGAGGGCATGTTCAGTAATTGTACCCATTTAGAAGTATTAAATATAAGCAGTTTTGACACATCTAATATTGATAATTTTAATTACATGTTTAATAATTGCAAAGCACTAAAGGCATTGGATTTAAGTAATTTTGACACATCAAAAGCTACTTCATTGAAGTCAATGTTTCTTAATTGCTCTAGTCTCAATTCTTTGGATTTAAGTAATTTTGATACCTCTAATGTGACAGATATTTCTGAAAGTAATGGTAAACAGGGAATGTTTGCGGGATGTTCTAACTTAGTTTATTTGAACATATCATCATTTGATACGTCCGAAATAAGCAATATGGGAGATTTGTTTAAAAACTGTAGCAAATTGAAGTCATTGGATTTAAGTAATTTTGACACCTCTAATGTAACAACGATAGATAGAATATTTCAAAATTGTACAAGCCTTGAATACTTGAATGTTAGTAATTGGAGTAATGATAAATTAACTGGGTTAAGCTTTAGTGGCTTGACTAATTTAAAAACATTAGTCCTTGATAATTTTAAAACGGATAATTTTACTACGATGAATAACATGTTTTATAATTGCTATAATCTAAATAACTTAGATTTGCATGGCTTTAAAACATCAAATGTTAAAAATATGGAGAGAATGTTTTATAATTGCTCATCTTTAACGACATTGGATTTAAGTAGTTTTGATACCTCTAATGTAACGTCTATGTATGGTATGTTTTGGTCATGTACTGCGCTAACAGAGTTAGATTTAAGTAATTTTGATACTTCATTAGTAACAAGTGTTACATATATGTTTGCAGGGGATAGCAGGCTTATATCATTAAATTTGGCAAGTTTTAATTTTAATAATAATATTTCATTTACTGATATTTTTAAATGGTGTAGTTCATTAAATAAAATTGATTTTAGTTCATTAGATGTATCAAAAGTTACAGGTACTTTGGCTTATCCTAGCAAATCTGCTGAGATTATATTAAAAGACTGTGAACAATATGATAATTTTACTACTAAATTTGGTACTGGTTATACTAATCTTCATACTGTAAATAATGATAATTGTACCGTATAAACATAATAGAGTTAAAGTTAATACTTTAATTCTTTTTTCTATGTGAGTAATTGACTACTGCTATATATTAATATATAATGCTATAGGAAAGTGTTATAACAAAATAAATATATTTTTTGAGGAGGTTTTTAATTATGAAAGAAAATGATGTCGTAGAAGTAACTATTAATACTTTTGAGGATATTAAACATATTGATGAAAGCGGAAATGAATTTTGGACTGCGAGAGAGTTGCAGCAAGTATTAGGATATAAGGAATGGAGATATTTTTCGGTTGTTATTGAAAAAGCACAAATTGCCTGTTCACAGAGTAATAATAATATAAATCACCATTTTGGTGTAAACACCAAAATTGTAAAAACAGGGGTATCTGCAAAGACGATAATTGATTATAAACTATCAAGATATGCATGCTATCTTATTGTGCAAAATGCTAATCCAAAATATAAAACTGTTTCATTAGGACAAACATATTTTGCAATTCAAACCAGAAAGATGGAACTTACTGAGGAAGAATATAATAAATTAAATGAAACTGAGAAGAGGTTTTATCGTAGAAAGCAAACTAAAGATGGAAATAAGATTTTATATAAAATAGCTAGTGAAAAAGGTGTTAAAAATTTTGATAGATTTACAAATGCTGGATATAGGGGATTATATAATGGAGAGACTGCTGATGACAGTGCGACCGGGTTAGGTTGTATAGTTTAGTAGGTGGAAATCCTACCTAGTAAGGTGCACCAACACCACTAGTAGCGTGTCTTGGATAATAAATGGTAACATTTATTATTAAGCGTAGACAGTCAGGTATTAGAGTTAGTATTGAGCCTCGAAATGCTGAACAATCAGAGTGCAGATGTTGTTGTCGTAACAGAATGCAATA
>CAMODE010000054.1 GCA_946611235.1 uncultured Caryophanales bacterium
CAAGACAATATTAAACAAGTAAAGAAAAAAGATGTAACATTTTTACTGAAAATTAGCTATAGGATAATTTATTTTATATATGTAACATTTCTTCTGAAAAATAAGCCGTAATTTATGTAACATTTTTACTGAATAATCAGACATTTTTTTAAAATTTTTCTTAAAAATATTGAATTTTTATAAGATTTATTATATACTTAATATGTTTCCAAACAAATGCGCCCATAGCTCAACTGGATAGAGCGTTTGGCTACGGACCAAAAGGTTGTGGGTTCGACTCCTACTGGGCGCGCCATTTAATAAGTACAAATTTACATATGTAAATTTGTTTTTTTGTGCATTTGTTCTATACCTTCTCTATTTATACGAATATAATAAGTATGATAAAGAGGAGGTTTTTAAATGAAAAAAATAATAACAAGTATAATAATTCTATTAGTATTAGGAGGTCTTTTATTCATATCATTAAAAGATAATAGGAAAGATACTACCCTAACCAAAGTAACAGTAGCAGAAGTAGCTCACAGTATATTCTATGCACCACAATACGCTGCTATTCATGAAGGATACTTTAAAGAGGAAGGAATCGATATCGACCTAGTATTAACTCCCGGAGCAGATGCTGTTATGGCCGCAGTCTTATCTGGTGATGCACAAGTAGGCTTTTCAGGTTCTGAAGCAACAATATATGTTTACAATGGTGGAGAAAAAGACTACCCTATGACCTTTGCAGCACTTACTAAAAGAGATGGCGCATTCTTAGTATCAAGAAAAAAAATAGATAACTTTACTTTAGAAGACTTAAAAGGAAAAAATGTAATTGGAGGCCGTCAAGGCGGAATGCCCGAGATGACCTTTGAATGGGCTCTTAGGCAAAATAATATTGATCCAGTAAAAGATTTAAATATCGATACATCCGTAGCCTTTCCTGCTATGGAAGGAGCCTTTATCGGAGGTACTGGAGACTTTGTTACCCTATTTGAACCAAATGCCACATCTGTAGAAAAACAAGGCCTAGGTTATGTCGTAGCATATGTCGGAGAATATGGTGGAGAAGTTCCATATACAGCCTATAATGCTAAGAAAAGTTATATTGAAAATAATAAAGACTTAATAAAAGGTTTTTCTAATGCTGTTCAAAAAGGATTAGACTTTGTCAAAGAAAATAGTCCCAAAAAAGTCGCAGAATCAATCGTCGATTTCTTTCCTGACACAGATATAAAAGATTTAGAAACAATGGTTAAAAGATATAAAGAAGCTGATGCATGGAGAGAAACAACAAAAATTAATGAAGAAGAATGGAAACATATTCAAGATATCATGATCGCAGCTTCTGAACTAAAAGAATATGCTCCATATGATAAATTAATCTATAATGAAAAATAAAAATATCTTAGAAATAAATAAACTATCTAAAATATATCATACAAACAAAAGTGAAATACCCGCTATTAAGGATTTAGATTTAAATATAAAAGAAGGAGAGTTCGTAGCTATCGTAGGCCCTTCTGGATGCGGTAAAACTACCCTTCTCTCTATTCTTTGTGGATTAGAAGACTATTCTTCTGGTAACATAATATTTCCTAAAAAAGAATTAACGATGGGATATATGCTTCAAACAGATACATTATTTCCTTGGCTAAATATTCTAGATAACTGTCTATTAGGGTTAAAAGTAAAAAACAAAGTAAATATCGAAAGTATAACTAAAGTAAAAGAATTACTTGAAACTTATGGACTAAAAGACTTTATCTATAAATATCCAAGTAACTTATCAGGTGGCATGAAACAAAGAGTTGCTCTAATTAGAACACTAGCAATCGATCCAGATATAATACTATTAGATGAACCATTCTCTGCCCTAGACTATCAAACAAGACTAACAGTATCAGATGATGTCTGGAAAATAATAAAAAAAGAAAAAAAGACCACTATTATGATTACCCATGATATAGCCGAAGCCGTTTCTATGGCAGACCGTGTCATAGTCTTAACCGATAGACCATCTAAAGTAAAATGTGAATATCAAATAAATATGCAAGACAAGAGTACTCCAATGCACAATCGAAGCCTAATAGAATTTAAATATTACTACGATAAGATCTGGAAGGATATCGATATCCATGTATAGTCTAGAACATATAAATTATTTAAAGAAAAAAAGAAGAAGAAAACTACTAATAATCTTCTTTCAAATACTAATACTTTTATCTATAATTTTAGTATGGGAACTTTTAGCTAAATATGAAATAATAAATCCCTTTATATCATCTTCTCCAAGTAGAATACTAACTACTATAATAAATCTATATAAAACACATAATATCTTTAATCATATCTGGACTACTATCTATGAAACAATAATAAGTTTTGGATTAGGTACTATAATAGGACTACTAATAGCTACAATACTTTGGTGGAATAACTTTATTTATAAAGTAATTGATCCATATCTAACAATTATAAATAGTCTACCTAAAGTAGCAATAGGTCCAATCATAATCATTTATTTTGGAGCTAATATCAAATCAATAATAATAATGGCCTTATTAATATCGGTAATAGTTACTATAATAACCGTATACAATGGTTTTATCGAAACAGATCAAAACAAAATAAATCTCTTAAAATCATTTAAAGCAACTAAATATCAAATATTTAAAATGGTCATCATACCAAGTAGTTACCCTACTATTATAAGTTCCTTAAAAATAAACATAAGTATGACCCTAATCGGACTATTACCCCCGGTGGGAGAAAAAATATTTTTTAATAAATGTTATAGTAGATATTGATTTCATTATCATTTACTATAACTTTGTCTATTAAGTGTTCAATGATTCTTCTTTGTTCATCAAAGTCCATATCAAACCAAG
>CAMODE010000055.1 GCA_946611235.1 uncultured Caryophanales bacterium
ACAGCACTTACATTACTACATTCTAAGATAATTTTTGTAATCATCTCTCCACCACGGCCAATAACATCTTTAATCTTATCTGGATTAATCATAAATGTTTCTGTCTTAGGAGCATACTTAGATACTTCATCTCTTGGTTTAGATATTTGTTTTTCAATAACATCTAATATTTCAAATCTAGCTTTCTTAGCTTGAGCAAGTGCTTCTTTTAAAATATCTTTATTAATACCATCAATCTTAATATCCATTTGTAATGCTGTAATACCATCTCTAGTACCTGCTACTTTAAAATCCATATCTCCTAAATGATCTTCCATACCTTGAATATCAGTTAATACTGTATAATCTTTTCCACTAGTAATTAATCCCATAGCAATACCCGCTACTGGTTTTCTAATAGGAACACCCGCAGCCATTAAAGCCATTGTACCAGCACAAATTGTAGCCTGACTACTAGAACCATTACTTTCTAATATTTCACTAACTACTCTTATTGTATAAGGAAATTCTTCTTCACTAGGAATAACATAAGATAAAGCTCTTTCGCCAAGTGAACCATGTCCTATTTCTCTACGACCTGGAGCACCATATCTACCAGTTTCACCTACTGAGAAAGCAGGGAAATTATAATGTAGCATGAATCTCTTTGTATCTTCTATTCCAAGACCATCTAATATTTGATGCTCACCTAAAGCACCTAAAGTAACCGTGGCAAGAGATTGCGTTTGTCCTCTTGTAAATAAAGCACTACCATGCGTTCTAGGAAGCAAGTCAATATCTGTAGATAATGGTCTAATCTCATCCATCTTTCTACCATCTGCTCTTGTCTTTTCTTTAACCACAATATTTCTAAATAATTCATATTCTACAGAATGGAAGATTAAAGCAACCTTAGTAAGAAGTTCTTTTAATTCTTCAGGTTTCATATTATCTTCATTTTCTAATTTGTATTTTTCTACTACTTCCTCTTGTAAATTATCAATAGCAGCATATTTTTCTAACTTATCTTTAATTCTTAAAGCAGCATCTAATCTTTCTCTAATATAAGAATCTACTTCATTTCTAAGTTCATCGGAGATTTCTAATTTTTCATATTCCATCTTATCTACTCCGATTTCCTTTATAATCTCTTCTTCAAAGGCCACTAACTTCTTAATGGCTTCATGACCAAATAGAAGAGCTTCAAGCATATCGTCCTCTGATGCTTCCATAGCTCCAGCTTCAACCATATTAATAGCATCTTTTGTACCTGCTACTGTAAGGTCTATATCTGATTTTTCTGTTTCTTCGACCGTAGGATTAATAATAAACTTACCATCTACTCTACCTACTTTAACTGCAGCTACTGGACCATTAAATGGAATCTTACTAATGCAAGTACTAAGAGAAGATCCTAGCATAGCAGTAAGTTCTGGTGAATTATCTTGATCTACAGATAATACCGTATTAACAATTTGCACCTCATTCTTAAAGTCTTCTGGAAATAATGGTCTAAGAGGTCTATCTATCATTCTTGCAGCAAGAGTCGCAGCATCTGTTGGTTTCCCTTCCCTCTTAATAAATCCTCCAGGTATTTTACCTACTGAGTATAATTTTTCTTGGTATAAAACCATAAGTGGAAAGAAATCCGAAAGTAGATTAGCAGTCTTACTAACAACAGCAGTACTAAGTACTACAGTATCACCATATCTAACAAGTACTGCACCATCGGCCTGTTTAGCAAGCTCCCCATTCTCTACTACAATCTTTCTTCCATAAAAATCTAATTCAAATACTTTTTTCATTTCTACCTCCAAATTCTACCTATTTATTTAAGTATTTTACTATTTTAAAGGCACTCAAAAAAGAGTGCCTACTTTTATATATTTATTTTCTTAAGCCAAGTTTTTGTGTAACAGCTCTATATCTTTTAACATCTGTCTTTAAAAGATAATTTAATAAACTTCTTCTCTTACCAACTTTAATAAGTAAACCTCTTTTAGAGTGTTTATCTTGCTTATTATTTTTTAAGTGTTCAGTAAGAGCATTAATTTCACTAGTTAGAATAGCAATCTGTACTTCAGCAGATCCAGTATCTTTTTCATCTCTAGCAAATTCTTTAATAATCTTAGTTTTAACTTCTTTACTTAAAGCCATAATATTTTCCTCCTTACCAATATTTTCACCTTGTACCTAGTTACAGACGAGGAATCTAATAACAAAGTTCAAGGAACATATTAATAATACAATAATTTATTAATTTTGTAAAGTACTTATTACAATTTTGCATTAAAATTATCTACCTAATTTACCCTTTTTTTCATCTGTCAGATATTTTTCTCTAGCATAATCTAAAGTACTTCCAATTTCGCTACTTGTTGTATAATCAAAATTATAATTGCCTATTCTTCCTTCTCTTTTCATTTCAGAACGAACACTATTAAAACTATTAACAGAAGTAACAAGACAATTATTTACATATGCTCCTTCTTTTGATACATAAATCATCTCTCCACTTCTTGCCCATCTACTTTCATTTTCAAAACCAAAATGAGAAAATTTTATTGAAACAAATGGTAAATTAATAGCTTGATAAACATCTCCCGCATACCATGATTCAATCCATTCATCAAGGTCTTCATCAAATACTCTACTATCTACACTTGAAACCTTATAATACATTTTAAATAAACCAACATCATAAGTACCATCATGTAAAAAGGTGCAAACTAGTAAGTCTTTTGCTTCATAAATTTTTTCATCTGCACAATATAATTGATTATTAGGATGCTCATTATTATAATCATTTATTGCCTTAATTAATTCACTTCTTTCCACTTCTAATTCACCTCTTAAAGCCTTTCTTTCCAACTTTACCATTAGATAATTCTTCTTGCAATTTTTCAATATTTGAACGGATATTATTATCCTCTTTATTTTCAATATATTGTTTAATTAATAAATCAATATAATCAATATAATTATCCTTTAACTTACGATCAGATAATTCTTCAACTGTTTTCAAGCAATTCTTTAATACTAGTAAATATTCATCATTATCTCTTTGTAATGCATCAGAAAGATTATAATCACATATTCTTTTTTTTAGTTCACTAGAAGAAATTCTACTTTGTTCTTTTTCAAGAATAGTTGTCAATGGAATACTTTGACCAATGATATATCTTTCATCAATCGTTTTTAACACACTAGAAATGCCTTTAACCTCATTAAAAAAGTAGTAAGCCTTTCTATTAAATACATCGTATCCAACATGATAATCTTTAAAAATATTACTTGGTCCTATATAATACACAAAATATGGATTCGCTTCTTTTTTACTCCAATCAACATTTCCATCTTCTAAATAATCAGCACTTCCTAAACAACCTACATATAATTTACTAACATCAAACTCTTTTTCTTCCATATAAATTACCTCCTTCTTATATGCTCATTTGATTGCATTTTTCTAATATCTTCTATTAACATACTTGCTTCTCTTCCATAAGTTGTATTCTTTAATTCATTTAAATAAAGCATTGCCTGCAGATATCTTCCTTCCGAAGCCTCAAGTTTCCCAAGCCAAAGTTTAGCAAGAAGAGAGCACTTTGAATCCAACAATTTTTCAAAACATTCACGGGCTTTATCATTATTATTTCTTTTAAATTCTATAATACCAATTTCCGTATAAGAATAAAACCAAATAGAAGAATCTTTAAGTTCATTAAATAATCTTAAAGCTTCATCAACATTTCCAATCTTTTCTTCTAATCTTCCTATCTCATATTTAGCATATTCTTTATCAATTTCATTAGATTCATTGCTATCTAATATATCTTGAAAATATTTTCGAGATATATTATAATTACCCATTCTTCTTTCTATGATACCAAGTTGTATAAAAGCAGCATACTTATTTTTAAATCTTCTATCATTAACTAACTCAAGAAGTAATTGTTTAGAAAAATTCAAATCATAAAGTTTTAATCTTTTAGCATATTCAAATTTAATTTCTAAATTATCAGGATTTTCATCATATAATCTTTTTAATGAATCAACATTCGAATCCCTTAATGCACATTGTAATCTGCTATATAAATTATTATTCATACTATCCCCTATAAATTAATAACCCAATAGTCTATTTATATAATTAATAAAAGTATCATTACATAAATATAAATTAATAATATATGTACTAATAACTATTATTGTAAATATATTACCTTCTATATGTTTTATTCCATACTTAATTTTTTTACCTATAATTAGGAAAATAATAAGTTCCATTAATAAAAACAATATAACCTGACTTCTTAAAATAGTAAATCCAAATCTATTTATATATAAAAACATTCTATAATAAGAATTAAATATAAGTACTATTGAAAATATACATAAAAGTAATACTAATATTTTAATTAGTTTATTCTCTTTAACTATATCAGTAAAATAACTAAGATATCCAATAATAATCATATTAATAACAGTAACTCCAAGTAACTCAAAAAATCCCTCTCTTGCATACTCTGCATAAGAATATTCTATAGGTACATGTAAGAAGTTATTAGTAAGTTTTGATATTTCTGATACTAAGAATAATACAAATACCATATTAACCATAATAAGTATAGTACTTACTATATAACTATTAATATTTTTATACTCTTTTATATTATCTTTAATAAATCTTTTCTTTAAAATATTAACAAATATTGAAAATAAAGAAATAAAAGAAATTACAAATATCAATATATTACTAATTATATTATCAATATTAAATAAATCAGAAATAAAATTAAATACTTTATTCGTAAATACATTAAAATAAGCATCTCCTGAAGTAAGAAGAGATAAAATAATACCAACTATTGGAAGTCCTATTATAAAGCCAACAATAATATATATAATATTACTATTCTTTTTATCTTTCTTACCCTCTTTAATTAATTTTAAATAACTTAAATTAGAAAAAAGATTACCAGGAAATATTCTAAAGAAATTAATAATAAAATTCCTATTTATAGTATAATAATCATTTGTCACACCACAAAACATCATTGATATAATTACTGGTAATACCATTATATTTAATAACGTATTACTCTCATTTATATCAATAAATAAATAACTAAATAATATTAATATAATAGGTATTAAAAACAAATAATACTTTTTATTATTATCAATATTAAGCCTTCTAATTAAATAAATAAAACTAATAATAAGTAAACTAAAAGGTATAATAAAACATTTAATATAAGAATCCATTTTAATATTATGAATAACCATCATTATAAATGATATGACTAAAAATAATAAACTAATAAATTTAAAATTCTTCTTAATAAAAATTTTTTCCATACTACCTCCTATTGGCTTATTTTTCTTTTAAGATCACTACATTCACTTGCTAATACTCTCTTTTTCATAGTCCTTTGATTTGTATATTTTTTTTCTATATCTAATAACTTTCTAGAAAAATACATATATTCTGATATCTCTCCACTTGTATGGAAAGTATTATCAATTAATTTAAGTCTTCTATTAACATATTCTTCTATAAGCAAAAGAATTTCTTCTCTAAGTGATTTTTCTTCATCTTCATTTAAGTCATATTCTTTTATTCTATTAAAAGTACTATTTATATCTTTTAAAATAAGATCAGATATTTCATTATCCTTTTTCGGAGCATTTAATTCTTCATAAATTTCTTCTAATTCTGCAATAGAAATTTTTTACTTTCTAAACTATTTGAAATTAATGGTATAGCTCCCTTAATAACATAGGAGCCAAGTGATTCTGTAAAAATAGCATCCCTACGATAATCAGGATTATGAAAAAAATAAAATTCACATCTTGAAAGAACATCAACACCCACAAATGTATCAGCATATCTTTCATTCTTTTTTTTGAAATAAATTATATACGGATTATTACTTTTAATATCCCAATGATAACTTTGTCCTATTTTAGTTACTAAACCAATTGCACCAATATAAAGTTTATTAGTATCATATTTCTTTATTCTTCTTGTCAACCACATTTAATAAACCTCCAAAAACACCATTATATTACCATAAAACTATATATTTGTCAAAACTCCACTATAAATTATTCCTTTTCAATATTTAAATACTCATAAGTCTTATCTGTTACAACTCTTCCTCTAGCAGTTCTCTTAAGAAATCCTTGTTGTAATAAATATGGTTCATAAACATCTTCTATAGTAGAGGCTTCTTCTCCAATAGATGAAGCAAGTGCTTCTAGCCCAACAGGACCTCCATTAAATCTTTCAATAATAGCCATAAGTAAATTATAATCGGTTTCATCAAGTCCTGTTTTATCTACTTTTAACTTATCTAATGAATTATTAAGAACTTCATCATTAATAATACCATCACCTTCTACTAAAGCAAAATCTCTTACCCTCTTAAATAACCTATTAGCGATTCTTGGAGTACCTCTACTTCTACCTGCTAAAAGTCTAGCAGCATCATCCGTAATAGGAGTATCAAGAACTCTCGATGTTCTTTTAATAATCTGATATAATTCATCTTCGGTATAATAATTAAGTTTAGAAATAATACCAAATCTATCTCTTAAAGGACTAGATAAATCACCAGCTCTAGTTGTAGCACCAACTAAAGTAAAATGAGGTAAATTAATTTTAATATTCCTAGAAGAGCCTTCCGCTCCCACAATAATATCTAAGTAAAAATCTTCCATTGCTGGATATAGTATTTCTTCAATATATCTAGGAATTCGATGTATCTCATCAATAAATAATACATCTCCCTCTTCTAAAGTCGAAAGTATCGCAGCTAAATCACCAGCTTTTTCAATAGAAGGACCACTAGCAGTCTTAATATTACTACCAAGTTCATTAGCAATAATATAAGCAAGAGTCGTCTTACCAAGACCAGGAGGGCCATATAAAAGAATATGATCAAGGCTTTCTCCTCTCATTAGGGCACTCTTAATAAATACCCTTAAATTTTCCTTTATTTCACTTTGACCAATATACTCATCTAAGCTCTCCGGTCTAATATTTAATTCTTTATCCTCTTCTGTTTCAATACTACTAACAATTCTATCATCCATTAATATCCCCCTCCTTGTATATCGATGTGTATAAATCTTTTGGACCACTATCTTCTTCTACTTCTATTGTACTAATATCCGGTAATTCATCTTTTGATGATAAACCAAAATAATCTAAAAACTCATCAGTTGTTTTATATAAAATAGGTCTTCCAGGCAAATCACTCCTGCCGCATTCTTTAATAAGGCCTTTAGCAAGAAGCCTTCTCATTACATAAGAAGAATCAACTCCTCTTAAAGAATCAACACTACCTCTTGTAATAGGTTCATTGTAGGCAATAATAGCAAGAGTCTCTAATGCTGATTGTGATAAGTTATTAGAACTAGGCTCTTCTAGTAATTTTTTGTAATAATCCTTATGTTCTTCATTCGTAGTAAGTTTAATCGTATTACCCAAAAAATTAATTCTAAGGCCCCTATTATTATCAACATAATAATTCTTTAAATTAAGAACAAGTTCTTTAGCTTTTTCTTCATCTATTTCTAATATATCTTCTATTTGCTTCAAAGTAAGACCTAAATCACCTTGTACATAAAGAAGTCCCTCAATAATTTCTTCCACTATATATCCCTCAATTCTACTAATATTTTATCAAAATTCTTATCTTGATTAATAATAATATCTCTTTCTTTTACCATTTCTAATATACTTAAAAAAGTAACAACAATATATGGTTTATTATGTTCTTCAATTAATTCATCTAAATATACTTTCTTTTTTTCCTTTAAAATACTTTTAATACCACTTTTTCTTTCTCTAATTGAATATTCTTTTCTCGTAATTGTAGTTTCAAGTGGTTTATCAAGTTCTTGTCTTTCTAAAAAAGATTTAAAAGCCTTAAGCAAATCATCTACACTAGCTTCTCCCTCTATCTTAGTATCAATATAATCACTTACCTTTTCAGGAGCTTTAATATAAATATTCTTTCTCTCACTTTCTAATTCTTTAAA
Organism: uncultured Caryophanales bacterium; assembly: GCA_946611235.1. Classification (GTDB taxonomy): domain Bacteria; phylum Bacillota_I; class Bacilli_A; order RF39; family UBA660; genus CAG-302. The sequence continues at coordinate 8,035 of CAMODE010000055.1, forward strand.
AGAACTAGTAACTTCCTTATATTTTTGATATTCTAATAACTTATTAATCAAATTTTCTCTAGTGACTTCCTCATCATTATCTTCTTCTTTATTATTAACACTAGGAAGTAAACTCTTACTTTTTAAGTACATTAGTTCTGCTGCCATAACTAAGTATTCTGAAGAAATATTAATATTAAGGCTTTCTTCTCTCCTAATATAGTCTAAATACTTATCTGTAATTTCTACTATATTAATATCAAATATATTAGTATTACCTTCTTTAATTAAATGTAATAACAAATCCAAAGGTCCTTCAAAATTACTAAGTTTAATATAATTCATATAAGTCCACCATCCTAATTAATTGTACTAAATTTCTTATTAAAAGTCCATAATTTTAAGTAATAACTAGTAAAATCATTATAAACATATAATAATTAATTGTCAATATTTTTCTTCAGGCAGTAATACGTATGTATGTATTTTAATAAAATTTTTAAAAAAAATAACAAAATGTAACCAAATAGGTTACATTTTTCTCAAAAATATTGTATTATACTATACTTTAAGGAGGGAATATTATGTTAGAAATTCCAATTGAAGTTAAAGAAGAAGTAAAAAAGATCGTAGACCATCTACTTGTTTATGAAAATATAGAAAACTTATCATGGACAAAAGTCTATAAAAAAGTAATAAAAGATTTAAATATAGAAGATAGCAATCTTCTATTATCAAGTACAGTTAGAGAAATAACAAAGAGAGGTTACGATATCATTGGAGAACCATTTCAGTTAGAAAAATTTAAATAAAGAACTAGAAATACTAGTTCTTTTCTTTTTTTGCAGTAGATATTCTTTTTTTTGAAGATGTTTTACCATTAGCTTTACCTTCTTCTTTTTTTGAAGAATTAATCTTTTTATGCTTAGTATTTATCTTTCGAGTTAAAACATCTTCATCTGCAGAAGCAATAGATTCCTTATACTGCAAAGACTTATTAAATTGATCATATAGTTCATTAGTATCACTTGATCCTTCGACTATTTCCTTTTCATCAAGTATTTGTACTTTTTTTGTTTCCATTATTGTTTTTTCAATTTTTTCTTTAGAGTAATTAGACTCCTCGTAATCATTTAAATATTCATCATATTCATTATTTAAGATATTATTACCCTCTTTCTTATTTTTAATACTTTTAACACTAAGTAAATAGACAAAAGCAATACCATTTTCAGGTGGAACAAGAAATAATGTACCATCACCTTTTTTATTTTCAATACTAAGTACAGGTTTCTTTAAATTAAAACCAATTGCTAATATATCAGAAAATTCTTTAACAAAAATAGGTTTTGTTGGTCCCATTGAAAAACTACCATTTACTCTTTGAACATTGGATGAAAAATTATTATAAATACTTCTTAATTTTCTATTATAGATTTTTTGATATGGCATTGTTTTAATAAAATAAAGGATGAACATGACAAAATCAGCAATAAACATCATAAAAAATAATATCGAAATATAAAGAATAACTTTAGCTCTATCAGAATTATTCTCCACTAATATCTTATTATTTAAAATGCTATCTTTCTCGTTAGATATATCTAATGATAAGGTTTTAACATCAAGAGGAATCTCAATATTAGCTACTTTTTTATCTTTTATATCAAATATATCAATATTATTATATTTAATATTATTTACATCCAAAATTAACATAATATTAAGAATAGATTTAGTATTAGATACCTTATAAGAATTTAAAAATTCTTTAACAATATCATTATATTTATTATAGTCAATTTCAATTATCTCTTCAATTTTTATTTTACTATCTTTTTGTAAATTATTTTTAGATATAAGTTCCTCTTTATAATTATATAATGAGTTATTACTATCCCTATTATAAATATCAACATTAGCAACTAATTTATAGGAATAATTATAATCTAATTCTTTATTAAAATTTAAATTATATTTAAAATTAGCTTTTATATAATCAATTAAATCGGCAACATACTCTTTATCTTTACCTTGATAATTAGTATTATAAAAATCATTATCTTTTAGAAATACATTGTAATCAACAATTGTTTTATCTTCATAACTTATGTATTCTATTTTACTTTTTTTAAAATAAATAGCTAAATAAAATAAACTGATAAAAATAAATGCAATACCCAAAGAAATATATTTAGCCGAAGTATCAACCCTTTTATTATTCACTTTAACACACCTCATTAATTCTTTTAAATATAAATATCATCTTCAAATAAATTATATAATAATTATAAATATCTGTAAATATTATCAGATAAAATTTTTAAACTTTTCTCTCAAATAATTCTCTTATCTTTATACTAAAAATACCAATATATTTTACTTTATTATAAACTTTACCGACAATCATATCTTCTGTCCTATATCCTTCATCTTCTAATTCATTAGCATCACCCTTTGTATATATGCGCATCTCACCATTAACATCTTTAATACTAATAATTCGATGAACTATCAAATTGTTTTCATTTTTAAAAATAATAATATCCCCTTTTTCAATATTATCACTCTTTTTAACTCTTTTATATAAAACTACGTCTCCCTTATCAATAACCCCACTCATAGAGCCCGATCCAACCACTAATGCACCATAAGTAAATTTACCAGATACAACGCCAAGAAACATTAAAATAGTTATAATGAGAAAGACAAATGTTATCTTTTTGTATCTATTCTTTTTAATAGTAGGTACATAATTTATCTCATAATAAGAAGAAATAGTATAACAAACAATGCAAGGATATAAAACTCTAATAATAGAATTAAAAATGTCATATATGTCAGGAATAATAGGAATAATATACTGATATAAAGTAGTAATAAATCGATAAATAATATTATATTTATATCCAAATCTAAAGGAAGTATAGTTATAAAGAATATTAGAGCTTATACTAGATAATACCACTATAAAAACAGCATCTCTAAAATCATTAAATACCCTCAAATTATAAAAAGAAGCAAATAAGATATAATCAGATAAAATAAAAGGAATAATACAAAATATCTTATTTATTTTACTAGATACAGTTAAAAATTTACTTCTAAGGATTTCTAAACAAATAATACAAATACTTAAGGGAAATATTAAATAAAAAAAATTATTAATTGATAAAGGATAGTATGATTTATAAAAGCCAGTAAATATCCCAATAAAATATAGAAGTATAACATAAACTAAGCCAAATAAAATAAGAACTTTACCTGCTTGTTTTTTATTTATATAAAGATTATTTTTTTTCCTTACAATTATACAAACAATGGAAGTAAAACATAACAAAATACCTGTAAGATATTTAAGTTCTAATTTAAAATAAATTATAATCATTAGTAAACAAAAAAAAATAAATTCTAAAATATAATTTTTATATTTAAGTACATGCATATTACTCACTTCTTTTCTTATCTTATAATATAATATTATCAGAACAAAACTGAATTAAAATTCAGGCCATCACCTCACGGTGATGAGATTTCTCCTTCTAAGACCAAGTATTCTTGCTTCTCCAGAGACTTAAAATCCGATAGTCGCTACCGTACTCTATACTAACTTAAGAGAAATTTTGTTCCTCCTAGTTTTTGATTTTTTCTATCTTAGCTAAACACTTCTTTCATATATAACT
>CAMODE010000056.1 GCA_946611235.1 uncultured Caryophanales bacterium
ATATGTACAATACTTAGAAATAAATCTTATGAAATAGATGGTACTATAGATAGTGATAGTGCATATACTATTTTGAATAGATTAGCTTACTTTGAAAAGGTTATTATTTATGTAATTAAGAAAAGAGAACCTAGTATAATGGCTTCTTATTTATATGAACTGGCTAGTTTATTTAATGATTACGATAGTAATAAAGATATAGATAAAAATTTAATTACCGCTGTTCGAATAGTTATGGATAATGTTTCGAATATGCTTGGAATAATACTTAGAGAGGAAATTTAGGAGGAAATATTATGCTTAGTAAAATGAGTAAAGAAAATTTAGAACAACTTTCTTATACTAAAATAGCAGAAATGTATTTGAGAGAAAATAAAATAAGAATGAATACTGCTGATTTATTTAGAGAGGTATGTAAGTTATTAGAACTAAGTGAAAATGAATATCAAGAAAGAATAGCAGATTTTTTTGAGTCACTTACTACTTCTAAAGAATTTATATTATTAAATGATGGTAATTGGGATTTAAAAGAAAATCATAGTGTTAAAATAGATATGGATGATATTTATGATGATTCTGATACAGATATTGAAGAAGAAACAAGTGATGAAGAAATAGATGAAGATAATTATGAAGATGATAGTTATGAAGATGATTTATCTGATGAAGTAGATGACTTAAATGATGACTATGATGATTTAACTATTGTTGATGAAGATGAACTAGATGAGGAAAACTAGTTCTTTTTTTAATACTTTTAATATAAAATTAATTAGAAGTGGTTGTATCTTAAAAAGAAATATTATATAATTAATATGAATAAGAAGGTGGTTATTGAATGAATGGAGTGATATTTCTTTTACTTTTAGTTATATGTATTGGACTTATATATATTGTTCATAGATATTTTGGCAAGCATGAATTTTATTTACTTAGTGTAATATATAGTATTATATCTTTTGTAATGTCTTTTAAAATGGTAAAAATATTAGGACTTAATATTAATATGGGGATTATATTTAGTGCTGGTATTATTGGACTTTTATATTATTTTGTTAATAAGTATAATGATAGTGAGAGTAAAAAATTTATTATTACAATAATGATTAGTACTATTAGCTCTATTGTAATAATGTTATTAAGTGCTATGATGATTCCTTCAATTTATGATGAAAATATTGTTTTATTTAAAGATTTATTATTTGATAATTATGCTATTTTGATTTTCTATCCAATAGGATTATTAGGTACATTATTATTTGCTAATTTTTCATTTAAGGGATTAAAAGAGATAGAAGGTAATAAAAATATTAATGCTATTATTTCGTTAATTGGTATTACTTTTATTAATGTATTTGTGGGTATTTATTTTAGTAGTGCTATTAATAATGGGTTTAGAAATTCACATTTTATTGCTATTGATAATTATTTTATTATGACTATTATAATGATTGGTATGTATTTCTTAGTTAATAAGATAATTAAGGTAAAGAAGGTGAGTTCATGAATTTTATATATATATTATTGGAGGTATTAATAGTTTTTCTTCTTATGATATTTTCTTATAAATATGGTAAGAAAGATGGTTTATATGTATATATTGGTTTTATGTCTGCGATTGGGAGTATTATATTTGGTACTGTTGATATTTTATCCTTTCAAGTAAATATTGGTATTCCTATTATTATGGGAATATTTATATGTAGTAATGTTATTATTCAAAGATATGGTATTGATGAAGTTAAGAGAATATTATATACTTATGGTGCTTCATATATTGTTTCTTTTATATTAATTGGACTTGTTAGTTTGGTTATACCTAGTAATAATGTATTTGATCTTTTATTTGGTTATAATCTTAATAATGTTAGATGTTTTATTGGTACGTTTATATCTATTATGATTATGATATGGATTGGTAGTGGTATTTATTATTCTCTTAGAAAGAGTAAGAATATGTTAATTATTAGTAATGTTGTTACTTCTTTTGTTATTTCTTTTATAGAGAGTTTAATATGTATTTTAATAGCTTATACGGGTAATTTTAGTGGTATTGAATTATTTGGTATGATATCTATTAGATATGTTTTTGAAGTTATTGTTAGTATTATTGGACTTATTCCAGTATATGTTTTAGTTAAATATTTAGATTAGAAGGCGGTAGTAGTTATGAGAACAAGAAAACAAGAATTAGTTAGTGATGATTTAAAACCTTTTGTATGTAATATACTTAAAGATTATAGAGAAAAATTTAATTATTCATTAGAGGATTTATCGAGAGCAATTGGGTATAAAAAAAATAGGCAGACTCTACATAAGTATGAGACTGGTACTCTTAATATTCCTTATGAGATATTTTTTGATATTGCTGGTGTTTTTAATATTAGTAGTGATATTTTTAAAGAGATTCCTATGACTAAGGAAGAACAGGAATTATTTGAAAAGAAAATGATTAAGAGTTATGTTAATACAATGAAAGGTAATAATAATATTACTTCGAGAGGAGAAAAGATTATTAATACTTATCGTAATGCTTCATATGAACCGGTAAGTAAGGTTAATGAATTATCTATTAAACTATTAGATGATTCAATGTCTCCAGTTTATTTGAAGGGAGATAGGGTGTTTTTTAGAAAGAAAGATAAGTATAATAATGGTGATGATATTGTTATTGCTGTTAAAGGTAATATTTTATCAGTAAGAAGATTATATAAGAGTGGTAAAGCTGTTATTCTTCAGGCGATGAATCCTAAGTATCAGACTATTGCTATGAATGTGTTTTCTGAGGATATGATATTAGGTAAAGTTGAGACTATGAGTAGAGAGATTAAATAATAATCTTTCTTTTTATATATAAAAAAAGACTTCAAATGAAGTCTTTTAACAATTCTAAATTAGTTTAAAGCGTCTTTTAATTTGCTTCCAGCTTTGAATCCAGGAACAACTCTAGCAGCGATTTTAACAGTTTCACCAGTTTGAGGGTTTCTTCCTTCTCTAGCAGCTCTTTTTTTAGCAGTGAAAGTTCCAAATCCTACTAATGTAACTTTACCTTCTTTTTTAAGACCTTTAGTAACTCCTTCCATCATAGCGTCTAATGCTCTTGTAGCATCAGCTTTAGTTAAATCAGCTTTTTCAGCCATAAATTCTACTAATTCAGCTTTTGTCATTTTTATTACCTCCGTTTTCTTTTAAGCACTATGTTATGCTTACATCTTAAATATACTATAATCCCTATAAAAAATCAAGTATTTTTAAGTAAATTGTCTAAATATTTGCGATAAATTAACTGTGTGTATAACTTTTGTCAAGTAGGAAATAATATTGTTGTATGTTTACTTGGAATGTGATATAATTAGGCTAGAAAAAGAGAGGTGTTATATTTTGAAATTTAAATCTAAAAAAGATATTTTACTTATTATTACTTATATTGCTCTTATTATATTTGGTCTAGTTAATTTTGGTAAGATTATAGATGTGTTATCATATATTGTTAATATTTTTTCACCATTTATTATTGGAACTATTCTTGCTTTTATTCTTAATGTTCTTGTTAATTTTGTTGAAAGAAAAGTATTTGGAAAAGTTAAAGATACTAAGACGTGGATGAAACTTAAAAGACCTATTAGTATTGTTATTAGTTTGGTTCTAGTTATTTGTATTATTTACTTCGTTATGAATCTTTTAATTCCACAACTTAAGAATTCTGTATCACTATTTACAGATACGCTTCCTGAATATAAGGAAGATGTTGTTAGGATAATGAATAGATTTGATATGGAAGAGTCTAGTATTAATACAGTTGGTGAATACTTTGATAATTTTAGTAAAATTATTACGGATTATATTAAGGGTAATTCTAAAGATGTCATTTCAATGACGACAGAGTTTGCTTCATCGATATTTGGTATTGTTAGTAGTGCTGTTATTGCTATTGTATTTGCTATTTATATTATTGCTCAAAAAGAAACTTTAGTAAGACAATTTGATAAGGTTATGAATGCTTATTTGAAACCAAAGGTTATTGATAAGATACATGAAGTGACTAATTTAGCTAATAAGAGTTTTTCTAGTTTTGTTACGGGACAATGTACAGAAGCATTGATAATTGGAACGCTATGCTTTATTGGAATGGTTATATTTGGACTTCCTTATGCGTCAACAGTTTCTGTTCTTATTGGATTTTGTGCTTTAATACCGGTCTTTGGTTCAGTTATTGGTACTATCTTGGGAGCTTTCTTAATACTTATGGTTAGTCCTGTTAAAGCGATTATATTTGTTATCTTTATTATTGTTTTACAACAGATTGATAATAGTTTTATTTATCCAAAGGTAGTTGGTAAATCTATTGGACTTCCTGGTATGTGGGTTCTTTTATCTGTAACAGTAGGAGCTAGAATATATGGTATTTTAGGTATGCTTATTGCTACTCCTTTATGTTCAATGCTATATATTATATTTAGTAAAACAGTAAATGAGAAACTTAAGAAAAATAAAATTGCTATTAGGGTTGAAGAAAAAAAGGCTTAGGCCTTTTTTATAATACTATAGCTATCATATTTGATGATCCTTTATTTATTATTTTAGATAGTGTTTGACATAATTTGTATCTTATATTATCTGGCATCATTGATAGTTTTGCTTGTATTCCTTCTTGAACAATGACATCTAGGCTTCTTCCAAATATTTCACTTTTCCATATATCTGTATCATTATCATTTTTAGTTAAATAATCAATTAGTTCTTTACTTTGTAGTTCACTTCCTATTATTGGTTCAAATGTACTTTCAACATCTACTCTTATCATATGGATAGATGGTGCTTTGGCTTTTAGTTTTACACCATATCTAGGGCCTTGTTTGATTATTTCTGGTTTATCTAATTTCATATCTTCAAGAGAAGGTGTTGCTATTCCATAACCGGTTTGTTTAACCATTTTTAATGCTGATTTTATTTGATCATATTCTTTCTTGGCAATATTTAATTCTTGAAATAGTGATAGGAGATCTGCTTTGGTACTTATGGATACTCCAATAGTATCTTTTAATACTTCACTGTATAAAGTAGGTGGTGCTTCAAGGTTTATTGTTACTTCACCAGTAGATGGATCTACTTCAGATATATATGATTTTTCAATATACTCTGATGATGTAAAATTATTATTTATTTTATCAATATCTTTTAATTTATTAACTTCAGTTACGGCTTCTTTTATTTTTGATATATATTCATTTTTTAGATAATTATCAGGATTTAGAATGGCTATCCATTCGGGCATATTTACTTTTATTTGTTCAATAGGAAACTCATATAAGGCTTCTTTTAGAATATTTAGCATGTCTCTTTCAGACATTGTTTCAATATTGATTGGTAATACTGGTACTTTATAGTCTTCTTTTAATTTTTCGGCGAGACGTTCTGTATCTGGGAGCATTGGGTGAGTACTATTTAATAGAACAATAAATGGTTTTCCTATTGATGATAATTCATCAATAACTGTTTTTTCTGCTTCAAGATATTCGTTTCTTGGTATATCGCTTATTGATCCATCTGTAGTTACGACAATACCAATCGTAGAATGATCTTTAATTACTTTTTCTGTTCCTATTTCAGCTGCTTCAACAAAGGGTATTGGTTCTTGATACCATGGTGTCATAACTAGTCTTGGACCGTTTTCGTCTTCGTATCCTTTAGCTCCTGGGATTACATAGCCAACACAATCAATCATTCTTATATTTACGGGAAAGTCTTCGACCATTATTTTAGTGGCGGTAGCAGGAACAAATTTTGGTTCAGTTGTCATTATGGTTTTACCTGCGGCAGCTTGGGGTAGTTCATCTAAACATCTCTTTCTTTCATATTCATCTTCAATATTCGGTATTACTAAGTTTTCCATAAACTTTCTTATAAATGTTGATTTACCTGTACGTACTGCTCCGACTACTCCTAAATATATATCTCCTCCAGATCTTTTTCCAATATTTTTTATAACTTCATTTTTTTCCATTAACATACCTCTTTTCTTTTTATCACTAAATACTATGTAATTAAAAAAGAAATATGCTATTTCTTATTTCTTTTTAATACTTCTTTAATAAATAAATTATATAAGTTTTCGGTATTATCTAAATCTTCAGGATGAAATTGGACTCCTACTACAAAGTGATTATTATCTATATATTCGATTCCTTCAATAATATTATCTTCGGATACTGCTGTTACTTTGAAAGGGCCTTTTACTTCTTTTAGAGCTTCTTTATGTCTTGTATTAACAATAGGCGTATCTCCTAGGGCTTTGTTTATAAAGGAGTCTTTTACTGTTTTTATAAGATGTTTTTTTTCTTTATTATTATGATCTTCTACTTTTATTAAATCTGTATCAGAAGTACTACCTATGGAATATAATCCTATTATTTGATGACCCATACATATTCCTAGTACTGGTATATTATTATTTAGACAGTATTCGAGTATTTGAAAATGATATGGATATATATCACTTCCTCCTTGGAATATTATTCCATCACATAAATCTAGTATTTTTGTATCAATGGGAGTATTATCATAATTTAATATTCCTATATAATTACATTTATTATTTAAATACTTTATATTATTTTTAGTTATTATTTGTACATTGTTATTATTTAATACTTCATCTCGAGCTATTATTCCAATAGTTATGTTTCTCATTTATCTAACATTTTATCAATGTTATTTGGTACTTTATCATTTACTATGGCATCGATTATTTTTTGTTGCTTTTCTTCTGATACCTCTCTTCCTGTCATTTTTGATAAGTCATTTATGACTTCTTTAATTGTTTCTTCATCTTTCATATTTCCTTGTTGTAATTTATTGGCTAGAGATAGAATTGTCTCTTTGTTTACATTTGTTTTCTTTTCTATTTTTTTAAAAAAATTATCTGAAAAATTCATTTTTGTTCCTCCTAGAATAATATATGTTGAATATTTAATTAGGTTAATTAATTATTTTTTTGATAGTGGTTTATTTTAATTTTAAAATATTATGTGTTGACTTTAATTTGCTATTGTATTAAAATATTAAACAAGGGAGGCGAAAATAAAATGAATAATTATGCTTTATCTGTTGGAGACAGTTATATAGTAACAGATGAAAAAGGAAATATGATAGTTAGTGAAAATAGTTTAGAAGTTGCAACCTTGAAGAATATTATTGAAATGTTAGAGAATCAAATAAGGAAAAACTCGCAAAATATATCTAGTATAAATAGTTCTGGTTTCCCTTTTTGGTTTTTGTCGTCTGCACTGTTTGTTGTTTGTTTTTTTTTTAATCTATATGTCTTTAATATAAAAGAATTTTATCTTGGAAAGATTTTTACTTTTATTTTAACGGGTTTTTTCGATGCTGTTTCTGCTGGTGTTATAATTCAGACTATTATTACTCGTATTCAATCAAAATATGATAAAAAACAGTTAAATGAAGAGTTATCTCAGAAAAGAGAATTGTTAGAAAAATATAATAAGGAATTGGCTGATGCTTTAGAAAAAAGTAAGACATCTGTTGAAGAAAGAAAACCTGTTTATTCTTATGAATTTGATAGGAAAAAGGCTTTATCTGCTTGTGAAGAATATGTTCCTTTAGGTGAAAGAAACTTTTTTGAAAGGAAAGAATTAAAAAGAAAACGTTAAGTATTTAATGTTTTCTTTTTATATATATTAATTTAATTACATGATCTTTTTTAATAAAGGTATAAGGAGGATTAACTTGTTAATCCGGGCAGCGAAGCGGTTAATAAAAAAATGTAACCTAATTGATTACATTTAATTTTTATTTTTATATTCTAAAATAATAGGAGTTCCTTCTAAATCAAAGTTCTCTCTTAATTTGTTTTCTAAGTATCTTTCATAGGAAAAATGTATTAGTTTATCATTATTTACAAATAGAGTAAATTTAGGAGGAGTTATTCCGGTCTGTTGTACAAATGATATTTTTAATCTTTTTCCTTTATATGATGGAGGAGCCTTTAACATAACAGCATCTCTTATTACATCATTTAAAGTACTAGTTTTTATTTCTTTATTTGAATTATCATATACTTTATCTATTTCAGGCATTATAGTAAATATTCTTTTTTTAGTAAGAGCAGATACATATACTATTGGGGCATATGATAAGAATTTAAATTCATTTCTTACTAATTTAGTAAAACTACTTATATCATTTTTATCGTTTACTGTATCCCATTTATTTACTACTATTACGACAGGTTTTCCTTCTTCAATGGCATAACTAGCAATATGTTTATCATGTTCGATTATTCCTTCTTCAGCATTTATTACAAGTAGGCATACATCACTTCTTTCAATGGCTTTCATTGATCTTAATACAGAGTATTTTTCTATCTTTTCAAATATTTTACCACTTTTACGGATACCCGCGGTATCTATGGCTACATATTTCTTTTTGTTATATGTAAACTCAGTATCAATAGCATCTCTTGTTGTACCTGCGATAGGAGATACTATTACTTTTTCTTCATTAATAAGGGCATTTACTAGACTACTTTTTCCAACATTTGGTCTTCCGATTAGACAGAATTTAATTCGATCATCTTTTTCTTCTATTTCTGGTACTTCTGGGAAATCTTTTGTGATAATATCTAATAAATCAGTTAGTCCAATTGAGTGTTCTCCACTTACTCCAATTACTTCTTCAAATCCTAGTTCATAATAGTTATAAATATTTTCTTCTCTTTTATTATTATCTAATTTATTTACGACAACGATTACTCTTTTACCTGATTTCATTAAGATATCTCTTATTGTATAATCATTTTGATTTAGTTCTTCTAATCCATCTACGACAAATAGTATTATATCGGCTTCTTCAATAGCAATACTAGCTTGAACTATTATTTCATCATTAAAGTATTCTTTAGATACATCTATTCCTCCAGTATCTATTAAATGGAATTTATAGTTATTATATGTTACGGTGCCATAGATTCTATCTCTAGTTACTCCTGGAGTATCTTCTATTATGGATACTTTCTTTCCAATTAATTTATTAAAAATAGTGCTTTTACCGACATTTGGTCTTCCTACTATTGCGACATTTGGTAATTTCATATTATTCACCTCTTCGTTAGTATTATATCAGAAAATAAAAAAAAATACTATATTTTTATTTTTAATCCATTGTCTAGTATTTTATTATTATCTTTATATAATAATTTAGAATGTTCTGATAGGTATAAATATTCTTTTTTAGATATATTATTTATTTTTAAATAGTATTTATTTTTGTAGTAATAGACTATTCCTTTATATTTTGTAGGATAATCTATTTCATATAAAAAGATAGTATCGGTATGAATATTTATTTTTACTTCTGTTAAATTTGATATATCTATTAATCTATTATAATCTTTTAATTCTATTATTGTTTCATAAATAGAGGGGTATATATCTAGAACTATTTCTTTTTTTAGAGAGTATTTCTTTTTTATTTTATTTATTATTTCTTTAGATATGTCTTTTAATTTACTTATATTATTAATATTTATCTCTTCATATATTTTTATTTGATAAGTATTTATATTTTCTTTTTTGATTATTATATTACTCATACTTTAATGTATGAAAAAAGAGGGAAATGGCTACTATAGGTATTTAGCTATTTCCTCATAAACATTTTCTTTTCCTAATTTGGTTACTCCTGAGAATAATATTAAATTATCATTTTCTTTTATATTTAGTTCTTTTGTAATAATGTTTTTATTTTTTTCAATACTATTTTTAGATACTTTATCTACTTTAGTACATATTATTGTTACTGGTATATTATAGTATTTTAAATAGTTATACATTAATATATCATCTTCTGTTGGTTTATGTCTAAAATCTATTAGTAAGAAGACCATTTGCAGGTTATCTCTTGACTTTAAATAGTTTTCTATTATTAGACCAAACTTCTTCTTTAATGAATTTCTTACTTTAGCGAAACCATAACCTGGGGCATCTACTAAGTAAAATTCATTATTTACTTTATAGAAATTTAGTGTTTGGGTTTTACCAGGAGTTGCTGATGTTCTAGCATAATTCTTTCTATTAATAATGGTATTAATAAAAGTACTTTTACCTACATTACTTCTTCCTACGAGTAGAAATTCTGGTTTGATATCAGTAGGATACTGACTTTCTCTAACTGCTGATATTATTAATTCTATTTCATTTATTTTCATTTGGCATCACCGCTTTCATTATAGCAGATTATTTAAAAATAAGCAAATGTAGACTTTTTAGAAAAAATTATCTTCTTCTTGAATTTGCTATTAGAACATATCTTAGTATTTGAAGTAGGGTAGTTAGAACGGAAGCTACATAAGTAAAGGCTGCTGCTGCTAGGACTTTTTTGGCTCCTTTTTGTTCATCATTAGATAATAGATTTAATTTATCTATTTGTTTTAAGGCTCTAGATGAAGCATTGAATTCTACTGGTAAGGTTATTATTTGGAATAATAAAATACTTAGCAAAAGTATTACACCGATTATCATTAGTCTATAGTCAAAGATAGCTCCAATAATAATAGATAAATATCCTAACTTAGTAAATAAATTAACAGTAGGGATTATTTTAGATCTTATACGCATGGGAATATAGTTTTCTTTATCTTGAATGGCATGACCACATTCATGGGCTGCTACTGAGGCAGATGATATAGTAGTTCCATGATAGATATCAGTAGATAGTTTTATGACTTTTTTTGTAGGGTCATAATGATCTGTTAGGTAGCCTGATGTTTCTAATATTAAGATGTCTTTTAATCCATTTTTATCTAGTATTTGTCTTGCTACATCGAATCCTGTTAATCTTTTTTTATTTTCTTGTTTTTGATATTTACTATATGTTATCTTTATTAGTAATTGGGATATTACTGTTATTATTAATCCTATCCATATTAGTAAATCATAACTTATATTTATATTATTATAGTTCATTTTTTCTCCTTTATTTAAATATATTAAATGGGTATCTATTTGGTTTATTTAGAGTAAATGTTAGTTTTTCTTTAGTTGTGGGGTGATTAAAAGTAATGCTTTCAGCATATAAGGCTATACTTATATTATTTGGATTATCTCCATATTTAGAGTCTCCGATTAATGGATGATTTCTAGAGGAGAATTGGACTCTTATTTGATGAGATCTTCCTGTTATTAAGTTTATTCTTACTAATGATAAATTATCTTTAGTATCTAATAATTTATATTCTAGTTTGGAGTATTTTCCTTTTTCTTTACTTGTTACATAACTAATATTTTCTTTTTCATTTTTAACTAGGTAGTCTTCGAATATTCCTTCTTTAGGTATTATTCCTTGAATGACTGCTAGATAGGTTTTATGAAAGGTATTTGTTCTTATTTGGTCACTTAATCTAGATGCTGCTTTTGAGGTTTTGGCAAAGACCATTATTCCTCCGACAGGTCTATCTAACCTATGGACTAGTCCTAGGTAGGCTTCACCAGGTTTATTTTCATTCTTTTTTCGGTAGTCTTTTAACATTGTTATTAAATCGATATCATTTGTGTTATCTTTTTGTACGGGTATATTTATTGGTTTTTCTATTACTAGGAGATGGTTATCTTCATATATTATATTAATTTTTGGTAACTTTTCCATATATTCCACATGGTAATATAAGATTGTCTTCAGTTACTGGTAAGGTATTTTCTCCTGTTTCAATTTTTTGACCAATAAATTCTTTTTTTAAGATGTTAGATAAGGATATATGACTTATGCCTGTTGTGTAACTACTTATTAAAAGGAATGAGTAATCTTTATCTAATACTTCTTTTACTTTATCTAGTAGAATAGGAAAATCTTTTTCAAATTTCCATACTTCTTTATTTGGACCTCTTCCGTAACTAGGTGGGTCCATTATTATTCCTTGATAAGTGTGTCCTCTTCTTTTTTCTCTATCTAAGAATTTTAGCGCGTCGTCAGTAATAAATCTAATGGTATTATTATCTAGTTTGGATAAATGCATATTTTCTTTAGCCCAGTCATTCATTCCTTTTGACGCATCGACATGGACTACTTCGGTTGCTCCTGCAGAAGAAGCTGCCATGGTAGCACAGCCTGTATAAGCAAATAGATTTAAGACATGCATTTCTTTATGTGTAGTCATATACTCTTTTACTTTTTCTTCGATGTAATCCCAGTTTGATGATTGCTCAGGGAAAATACCAGTATGTTTAAAGTTAGTAGGAGATACTTTAAATGTTAATTCTTTATAATTTATTGTCCAATATTCGGGTAATTCTTTTTTATATTCCCAGTAACCTCCTCCTGATGTACTTCTGTGGTAGTGGGCATCATAATTATTCCATATATTATTTTTTTTCCAAATTATTTGGGGATCAGGTCTTACTAAGATGATATCTTTCCATCTTTCTAGTTTTTCGCCATCTCCTGTTTTTATGCATTCATAATCTTTCCAATTATTATTTAGATTCATTTTTTCACCTTTTTCTTTCTTTCCTGACCATTTCTTCTATTTCTGATTTGTGATATTCACTAAATTTTTTTAGTATTTCTAGATATGCTTCTTTTGTTAACTTTCCTATTATTTTATATCCTGATGATTTCTTTTTGAAAAAATCCGCTAGATGTATTACACCTATTTTTTCTCTATTTTCGAGGTTAAGAAAGCTTTTTTCAGATAACTCGTAATACTCTTTTTTTACATTCTTGTATATAATATCCTTTGGTTTTTTACTTTTTAAGGGGACAAGGTAGTCATAATCTTCATCTGTATATAGTATGATACATGGTCTTCCCTTTTTCCAGGCATGATCTAATATGCTTTTTCGCTGTAAATTTTTATTAAAAACTAGGTTTGTAACTATTACTATATTTCCTAGGTAACTTTTTTCATAATTTTCCATTTGTTTCTCCTTTTTTATAATTTAATTTTAGTCTATATACTTTTAATTGTCAACTTCATTTTTAATTATAGGTTTGTATTGACAAATACTATCTTTTGCTGTAAAATACTTTGCGTCTTATTGAAAGGGGATGCTTTTATGGATTATTTAAATATTAGGTTAGATTCTTATGAATATAAAAAACTTATTGATAAGGATAAACTTAGAGTGGTAAAAACTAAGTTAAATGATTTGTTTGAAGATAAGAATGGGAAGGTAGCTACTGTTATTTATAAGAAAAAAAGGATTGATATTCCTTATAAAAAGGTGAGTTTGTATAAAGATTTATGTGAGAGAGAAAAAGCTTTAGAAAAGACTACTAGTATTGATTTTGAATATGATTTTCAAAAAAGAAGAAAGAAAGCGATTATTGATAATATTCTCAGGGGCTTTCCTATTATAGATCGACCTAAAGATAATATAATATTTGAATTGCCCACTGTTGAACAGTCTAGAGATGATATTAATTTTGAATTACCAACTATAGAACAGCCTAAAGATGATATTGATTTTGAATTACCAACTATAGAACAGCCTAGAGATGATATTGATTTTGATCTTACTTTTTTGGAACAACAAAAAAAAGAAAGATTGAAATTGGAAAAAGAAGAAGAGAATTTGCTTTCTGTATGGATTGACTTTTTTAATAAAAAGAAAACAAGTGAAAAAGAGGAATCATATGGATTATTAAATATTGATGATGTTTTTAGAAATGTTAATGAAGGCAAAGAAGAGTTTGCTGTTCCTATAATTAAAAAAAGTAGTAGAGAAGACAAAACTGAAAAAAATGATAATAGAGATAGGAGTAAAACAAATAAGCATAATAAAAAGAAAGGTCTTTTTGAAAGTATAAGTACTTTCCCAGTTATTAGAAAAATATCTGATAAAATTAAAAATAGAAATAAAGTTAAAAATATTTTGGAAGAAAAAAATAATAAAAAGCGTAATATTAAAGTAGCTGCAGTGGCTTTAGGACTTATTGTTACTACTATGATTGGTTCTTTTGTTCCTGGTATGTTTAAAAAGAAGAATAATTCTAATAGAGGAAGTGTTAAGTCTACTTCATATGTTGAAGATGTTACTGAAAAATCTACTATTGAAGATGAAGTTATTTATACTAATAATAATACTAATGAAACCAAAAATGTAGTAGAAACTGATATAAATATAATTGAAACGGAAAATGTTATAGAAACTAAAGAAACAAATGATGATATAGAAACTAATACTGGTATTGATGAAATAGATGAAGGAAATAATACTAAAGAGACAGAAGATAATAATAATGTTGATGTTAATAACTCTGATAATTATACTATTTCATTTGATGATAAGGTTACTATCAATGATAACTCTTATATTTATGGTAGTTCATATGATGCTGCTGGTGAGAAAAATAGTATGATACCTTTATTTGATAGCTCTTATGAGAGAGATGTTATGGGAGTTGTCTATAATCTTGATGGTAATATTTATACTATTTATAGTAGTGATTCTCATGCTTATGAAAAGGCAGATGAATTAATTAGTAAGGGTGCTAAAGAGGAAGCTGTTCTTGTTACTAGAAGTGATCTTGTTTATACTGGTCAATATGAAGGTTATTATGATATTGATGATGTTAATGTTAAAACTTTAACTAAGAATAGATAAAAATAAATCCTAGAATTTTATTCTAGGGTTTATTTTATTAATATATTTGGTATTTGCTTTTTAATGGTATTTTCTTTAGGAAATGAGATGGTTAGAATTCCACTTACATATGATGCTTTGATATCGGTTTCTTTTTTGTCTCCGATGTAGAAGCTTCTCTTTATTTCTCCATGGAATCTTTCTCTTCGTATATATACTTCGGGTTTTAATGTTACTGTTTTGGTTGCCTTGATCGTTAAATAACCGTTTTCATAATTTATATTTATATCTTCTTTTTTTACTCCTGGTATGTCTATTTCCATTATATATTTGTTTTGATATTCTCTGATATCTGTTTTCATATATTCTCTTTCTTTATATATTAATGAATCTAATATAGGAAAATAGTCATTAAAATAATATCTTGGTAACATTGTATCATCCTTTCGTTATTATTATGTATATTTTTGGTAATTTTATACTATCTATCGATGGTTACATTATTATTACCAATTGGTAAATAGAGAATTGATGCAATTAAAGAGAAAAAGGTTGCTATTACAAAGAGTTTTGCTCCTTCTTTATTTTCTTCTTCGATATTTTTATAACTATTATAGGCATTTATAAAGAAATATATAGATATTATTAGATTTAATCTTCGATTATAATAATATATTATATTAGTGGTTTCTTCACTCATACATGGTATATTTAAGATGCTTTTTTTCTTTTCATTTATGATATAGAATGATATTATTGACTGAACTAATACTAAAAAGAAAAATAATATATCCATGTTTACTTGTTTTAATTCTTTATTATCTTTCATAATTAATTATATAGAAAAAATGAAATAACTAATACTCTTTTTATGCAGAGAAAAGATTTTATAGAAGATACTTCTAATAATGGAGTGTAAGAAATACGAAGTATTTCGAGTAGCGATAGCGTAATAAAAAAAGACTAGAATAATTCTAATCGATATTGGTATTTATTTTTACATATTCTTCTTTCATAACAGAAATAATTCTTACTAGAAAGTCTAAATCTTTTTCATGTAGTGATTTACATGATTCTGCGATATAGTTTATTTTTTCTTGTTTTTGTAATATATCGGTATTGATATCAAGCAGAGTATTTAAATCAATATTAAATATTTCAGCGATATGCTTTAGAATAGTAGAGGATGGTTCTGATTTTCCTGTTTCTATTCTTGATAAGTAATTTCTATTTACTTTTAACATACCTGCTAGGGATTCTTGTGATATATTTTTACTTTTTCTTATTTCTTTTATTTTTTCTCCTAACTTCATAACTACCTCCAGAAGTTACTTTTATTATAATAAAATATTTTGTATTTGTAATACGTTGCTAATATTATTACCAAAATTGGTGTAATTATTATCTTTATTTTGTTTTTTATTTTTATTTTGTGGTTTATTTATTTTGATATTAATGCTATAATGGTTATGCAATTGGAGGTATTAAAGTGATTGATAAGAATAAATTAAATGATTTAGCTAATAGGTTAATGTTTAAAATGGAAGATAGGCAGTATGATACTTTATTAAGAGAGTTTGATATTACTTTGAAGCAGATGGAGTTTATTGGTAATATTAAAGATATTGAGAAAGTTAATCCAATGTTTTATCCTTTTGATTTGGAACTTGATGATAGTTATTTGAGAGAGGATACTTTTAATAATGAGATTGATTTTAATAGTATGCTTATTAATGTTAAGGACTATGAGGGAAGTAAAGTAAAGGTTCCTAAGGTGGTGGAATAATGACTGAATTATTTATTGATGATATGAGAAAAGAACTTGATAATAAGAGTGTTACTAGTAGTGATTTATTTAATAAAGCTAGAGATAAGGCTCTTAGATATCAAGATGATTATAATTCTTTTGTTACTATTATGGATAATAAGGAAGAAATGGATAGTAATACTATACTTAGTGGTATTCCTTATGGTCTTAAAGATAATATATCGACTAAGGGTATTCTTACGACTGGGTCTTCGAATATTTTGAAGGATTATATTCCAGTATATGATGCTACGGTATATAGAAAACTTAAAGAGGCAGGAGCGGTATTAGTAGGTAAAACAGTTCTTGATGAACTTGCTATGGGTGGTACTGGGACTACTGGTCATACTGGTATTGTTAGAAATCCTTGGGATAAGGATCGAATGATAGGAGGAAGTTCTTCTGGTAGTGCCTCTAGTGTTGCTCTTGGTATTGTTCCTTTTAGTATTGGTAGTGATACAGGTGATTCAATTAGAAAACCTGCTTCTTATGGTGGAGTAGTTGGATTTAAGCCTACTTATGGTAGGGTATCGAGATATGGTTTATTTGCTTTTGCTAGTAGTTTAGATACAGTAGGAGTAATAGCTAGAAGTGTTCGCGATGTTTCTTATGTAATGGATATTATTAAAGGACATGATGATAAGGATATGACTAGTTTACCTGATGATAATATTTTATATAGTGATAATATTGATAATGATATTAAGGGTAAGAAATTATTTTTTATTAAAGAAGCTTTAGAAAATAAATCAGGTAATAAGGAATTAGAACAAATTATTGATAATTTTTATAAGACTATTGATAAGGCTAGAGAGATTGGATTTATTATAGATGAGATATCTATTGATAAAGAATTACTGGAGGCTATATATCCTGCTTATAATGTTATATCTTGTGCAGAGGCTACGAGTAATAATTCTAATTTAACGGGTATTTCTTTTGGCAATAGAATAGATGGTAAAGATATTAATGATATTATGATGAAGACAAGGACAGAAGGTTTTTCAGAACTTATTAAGAGAAGATTTGTTATTGGTAGTTATGTATTACAAAAAGAGAATCAAGATAAATTGTTTTTAAATGCTTGTAGAGTTAGAAGATTAATCGTAGATAAATTTAATGAATTATTTAAAGAGTATGATGGGTATATTTTACCTAGTGCGGAAAGAATTGCTCCTAGATTTAATGAAACTAGTGATAAACTTAGTGATGATTATTTAATACTTGGTAATCATTTGGATATTGGTAATTTTGGAGGTTATCCGAGTATTAGTATTCCTTGTGGCTTTGTTAATAATATGCCTATTGGTATTAGTATTACGGGTAGAGCTAAAGAAGATGCTTTGGTACTTAATATGGCTAATAAATTTGAAGAAGTACTTGGTTATAAAGGACAGGTGAGTAAGGTTGAGTAAATATACTGCGGTTATTGGACTAGAAGTCCACTGTGAACTTAAGAGTAATAGTAAGAATTTTAGTTCGAGTAGGAATGGGGAAGGAGAAGTTAATACTAATCTTTGTCCATTAGATTTAGGGTATCCTGGTACTTTACCAGTAGTTAATAAAGAGGCTGTTAGAAAGTCTTTAATGGTTGCTATGGCTTTGAACTGTACTGTACCTGAGAAGTTATGTTTTGATAGAAAGAATTATTATTATCCTGATTTACCTAAAGGTTATCAGATTACACAGTTTGGTAGTCCTATTGGGGTTCATGGTTATGTTATGATTGATAC
>CAMODE010000057.1 GCA_946611235.1 uncultured Caryophanales bacterium
ATATTGCATTCTGTTACGACAACAACATCTGCACTCTGATTGTTCAGCATTTCGAGGCTCAATACTAACTCTAATACCTGACTGTCTACGCTTAATAATAAATGTTACCATTTATTATCCAAGACTCGCTACTAGTGGTGTGGGTGCACCTTACTAGGTAGGATTTCCACCTACTAAACTATACAACCTAACCCGGTCGCACTATCATCAGCAGTTTCTCCATTATATAACCCTTTATACCCAGCATTATGAAATTTGGCTAAATCTTTTACCCCACTTTTAACAGCAGTTTTATTTAAATTAAAATTACCTTTTCTTACTTGATTCCTTCTATATAATCTTTTCTCATCTTCTGAAAGTTTACCATATTCTTTTTCACTTAATTCTTGTTTTCTTGTTTGTATAGCAAAATATGTTTGAGCTAATGCTACAACTTCTTTTCTCGGGTCTGCATTTTGAGCAATTAAATAGCATGCATATCTAGATAGTTTATAATCATCAACTTTTCTTTGCGCACCTTTAGCCAACTTAATCATTTTCCCCACTTGGAGAAAATGATCAGAAATCATATAACCACTGGCTTTGCAAGAAATAATTGCATTATTAATTACATTAATAAATTTATCCCATTTTTTGTATTCTAAAACTTTTAAAAGTTCTCTAGCCAACCAATATTCATTCCCATCATCATCAATATGCTTAATGCCCTCAAAAATAGTACTATTTACTTTTTTTAAATTGTTTTCTACCATCTTAAAACCTCCCTTATTTTATCCTTATTATTTTTTGTTTTTGTCAACTTTAACAATAGATAAAGTATAACCAAATGGCTCTAAGATCTTAATTAAAGTATTAATTTGTGGATGTTTCTTTCTATTTTCAATTACCGCTATCATCTCTCTCACTACTCCAGAAGCATCTGCCATCTGTTGTTGTGTAAGACCAAGTTCACCCCTTAATTTAATAAAATCACATATTAAATTATATTCTAATTCTTGTAATTTTTTTTCATCTCTCATATAATTATTCCTCACTCTCATATACATTATATATCTTAATTTACTAGTAGTCAACTAACTACATAAGTTTTTATAAAAAAAGATAATAAGTATTAATTATCACCATAAAACTTACCATCTTCTAATAAATTCGTATTAATAGAATAACTTCTCATATCATTAATTAATCTAACCTTCTCTTCCCCAGTAAGAATAGATGTCTTAAAATTATCTTGTTTGCAAGGAACAAATTCATAATCCATAGCACCATAATTATTAATAGTAATAGATAGTATTCCCGTATCTTTCGTTTCTCTATTAAAAATAAAATCACCCAAATTATATGCAATCAATTTATTATTATAAAATTCAAAGCCTTGCAGCATATGAGCATGAGCTCCAATAATAAGATCTGCTCCAGCATCAATATACATTTTACCAGTTTCTTTTTGAGCGTCTTCTAATTCATGTGAGTCTTCTCTTCCCCAATGAATAAGAACTATTACATAATCACTTTTTTCTTTTTCTTCCTTAATTACCTCCATTAATAAATTAGGATCATAACACCAGAATATACCTGGCTTATTTTCTTCCGCATTAGGAGTAACAACATTTTTTTCTGCCCTACTCGCACTAATAAAACTAAATTTATAACCACCAGCTATATAGTAAAAAGCTTCTTTAGCTTCATCAATATTTTTTCCCGCTCCAACATTAGGAATATCATATTCATCTAAATACTTTATAGTATCTAATAATCCATCTTCTCCATAATCGTAAACATGATTATTAGCTAAGCTCACCAAATCAATACCCATTTTTTTATAAATATTAAGTCTCTCAGGCTTTGCCTTAAAATTATATAACTTGTTAATCTTATTATCACTGTTAGTAACAGCAAACTCATTATTAGCTACCATTATATCAGAATTTTTCATTATATCAACAACTTCTGTTGATAAAATCCCATATACCCCTTCACCTCTAGAATCATAATAAGGCATAATATCAAAATTATCCGCTAGTGATATATCACCAACAAAAGATATATTAACACTATCCTTAGTATCAATAATCTTAACATTACTCATATTGTCATAATTATTATTATATAAATCATTAAGTACTATATAAGATTTACCTATAATATCATGCCAAATATTATTACTATAACTACCATTAATTAAAGACTCTTCTATTTTTATTAAACTTTCTCTTCCATATTCATCATAAATATATTCCAAAAAACCCTCATCTAATTCTTCATTATAAGAAATAATATTATCTATTATTTTCTTATCATCATATATCTCTTCATCTTTGTTTTTATCAAAAGAACATCCAATACACAATAGCATTATAATAACTAATAAATATACCTTATTTCCCACTATAAACCTCATACCGCTCTTTTAATTTACCATATTTCTCATCTTTACTATTATTTTCTCTATTATTAGTAATAAGTAAATACATAATAAACATAAGCATTAATACTATAACACCAAGCATTATAATTAAAATATTAATCTTTTTATTATCATTCATACTACATCACACAAATATAATATCATTTAATAATTTAAAAAACAATATTATATTGACTAAATAAGCAAAATATCATATTATATAAACTACAAAAGGAGACATAATGGATAAACAAAAATATATAATGATAGGAACTAAGACTATAACAAAAGAATTATTCAGAGATGTGTTAAGACCACTAAATAACTACTATTTTCTCCCAACAGGAGGATTCTGGTCAGCACCATATAATGAATATACAATTAGTCCTTGGCTTGACTATTTAAGAGACAATAGAAGTACATACCCAGAAAAAGATATAAATAGTGCTTCTATCTTTACGTTAAAAGATAATGCAAAAATATTAACAATAGATAACTATGAAACATTAAAAAAAATAATAGAAAAATACCCATCATACCATCATTTATTAAATTATTATACTGATCAGACTAACAAAGAATTATCAATTAACTATGAATTACTAAGCAAACATTATGATGGAATATATGTTAATTATAATAACTTTGAATATAAAAGAGATACAGTCATTTTTAATGAGTGGGATGTCAATACACTACTTTTATTCAATCTAGATGCAATAGATAATTATACAAGTGCTCATATAAAATTTTATTTGCCAGGTTCCTTATCTTATTATGGCCTAGAAGAAGGACAAGAACACATTATTGAAGAAGAATCAACATATCACAAAGAAATATCTAAGTATGCTGCAACGATATTTAATGAGTATGTAATTAAAAAAAGAACCTTTTATAATTATGATGACTATTTTTCTTATTTAATAAAATGTACAAAGAAATGTATACAAATAACGAAAAAAAGTAAAAGTAAAGAGGTTAACTCAGTAAAAGACTTATTAACAGAAAAAGAAATTAATACAACAAATCACCTAATTATAAGAAATATTTGTGTTAATACATTATCAAGCTACTTAAGAGATAATGTTCAAATAGAACAAAACTTGCCAAAAACAAAAATCAAAAAAATAATAGAATATCCAATTGAAGAATAAAAAAAATAATGATATAATCTATCTATCGGAGGAATATTATGAAGGAAGTAATATTAGATACCCTATTAGATACTATTAAACTAATACCATTTCTATTTATAGCATTCTTACTAATAGAATTAATGGAACATAAACTATCTAATAAAAATAAAAAAATAATAACAAAATCAAAAAAATATGGCCCAGTACTTGGTTCATTACTTGGAGCATTACCTCAATGTGGATTTTCCGTAATGGCTACTAACTTATATGTAACAAGAATAATAACACTTGGTACATTAATATCAATATATTTATCTACTAGTGATGAAATGTTACCAATATTAATATCCGAAAAAGCTCCTTTTAATTTAATAGCCAAAATAATATTAATAAAAGTATTATTAGGAATTATTTACGGAATCATAGTTGATATAATATTTACTAAAATATTTAAAAATAAAGAAAAAGAAAATTATGAAATATGTGATAAAGAACATTGCCATTGTGAAGAACATATATTATTATCGTCACTTAAACATACATTAAAAATAGTCCTATTTATTCTAATAACAACATTTATATTAAATACACTATTTCATTATGTTGGTGAAGATTATCTATCCAAAATATTACTTAAAGATAATATCTTTGGACCATTTATAACATGTCTAATAGGATTAATACCAAATTGTGGTGCAAGTGTTATCTTAACCGAACTATATTTAAATAATGCTATTTCTTTATCAGCTCTCTTATCAGGATTACTTTCAAGTAGTGGTACTGCTCTATTAGTATTATTTAAATCAAATAAGAATATCAAAGAAAACATCTTTATCTTATCATTACTATATTTAATTGGCGTATTTACCGGAATAATACTAGAATTAGTAAATCTATTAAATTAGCAAAAATGTAACCTAATCAGTTACATTTTTATTATTCCATACTTAATTTATTAACTTTATTTATAACGTAATCCTTAGCTTCTTCAGGACTTATTCCTAAAGATACAGCAAATTCATTATATAAATATTTTTCTGCTAAATTAAAGTAAGTTTCATCTTTCTCACTTACTTTTTTCTTGTTATTTAGTCTATCACTATTTCTTAGATACGTAGTCTTAATAATCTTAATAAGGCCATCATATCCCCCATCATGTAGTAGCTTCTTATATTCATTTTCTAACATTTTATCATTCATATCAATATAATCAATAAGAGGTATTCTATTAATAATTTCTTCTACTTCTTCTTTAGATAAAACACATTTAAGAAGATTACTATTCTTAGGTACATCTATTTTTAAAGTACTATCAAATACCGGTTCTAAAGAAAAATAATCCATATCTTTATAATATTTTTCTTTAATACCAACGATCTTACAAACATCTCTTTTATATACGACATAATCTCCAATATCAAACATAACTATCACTCATTTCTAATACAATTATAACATTTTTTTCAAAATCAATGTAATACCTAAAATAAATATTTTTTATACTTCAAACGAAGTATCATCAATAAATTTATAATCAGTTTTATACTTAAGTTCTCTGACTAATCTAAATAATGCGTCATCCTCTAATTTAGCCTCAATCATTATATCAATATCCCTATCATATTTTTTCAAAATATCAATAAAAGAAATAAATTCATCACTATTAATATAATCAGCATGACTCCTATAATCTTTCTTATTTTTAGGAGAACTAAAATGCATTTTGGGAACCTTATCTCCCCAACTATCTATTACATCTTCTATATTAAAATCACAATTATTGCAATTATGATGATGATAATCAAGAACAATCGGAGTACCAATTTCTTTGCTTATTTTAATACAATCATTAACATTAAATATCTTATCATCATTTTCAATAACAATTGACTCTTTCAAATAATTAGGAAGTTTATTATAATTATTAATAAATCTTCTAATAGAATTATCTTTACCAAAAGTATTACCTCCTATATGAAGTACTAATACCTTATCTTTAATACCTAAAGCATCAAGTAATTTATAATGATAATCTAATATCTTAAAAGTATTATCTACCACTTCCTTTTTCGTACTATTAAGAACTGCGAACTGATCAGGATGAAAATCCACTCTCATATTATATTTTTTTATCAAGTTGCCGATTCTATCGTAATATTTTTTATAATTATCTATATAATCAAAAACAACATCATCTTTCGTAGCAAGAGGAATAATCTTCGAAGACATTCGATAAAAATGAATATTATTCTTAATATTATAAACAATAATTTCTTCAAGTACTTCCAAATTTGAAATAATAACCTCCTCAAATTTGTTTAAATCATTATTTTTTAAATATTCACTATAAGTATAATTAGTAGAACTAGTACCCTTTATTCCATTGCAAATACAAGCATAACCTAATCTTATCCGCATACTATCACCATAAATATTATTTACTAAAATATAAAATATAGACATATCATTTAATATATGAACCAAATAATAATTAAAATATTAAGTATAATAAATGATAAATTATGGATATTTATATCAGTATTAATAATGTATACTGGAATATATTTTACATATAAATTAAAAGGTATCAGTTTTAATATTATAAAAATGACAAAAGAATTATTAAAAAAAGAAAAAAATAGTACTGGTATAGACTCTTTTAAAACATTAATGTTATCTCTTGCAGGTCGTATAGGAGTAGGATCAATATCCGGAATAGCTCTCGCTATCTATATAGGAGGCCCAGGTACCATTTTTTGGATATGGTTTATATCAATATTAAGTGCTCCTATCACTTATGCTGAAACCTATTTAGGCATTAAATATAAAGAAAAAGATAAAAACAATAACTATATTGGAGGTCCATCATATTACATAAAAAAAGGATTAAAGAATAACAAATTAGCTTCCTTATATTCAATAATTATACTAGTCAGTTATAGTATAGGATTTATTAGTATTCAATCAAACACCATAACCAAAAGTATAACCACAATATACAATATAAATCCACTAATAATAGGATTAGCATTGAGTATTATTACATTAACAATAATATTTGGAGGTATCCATAAAATAGCCAAAGCAACTAGTAAAATAGTACCAATAATGTCTCTTCTTTATATAGGAATATCAGTTTATATAACTATAACAAATATCAACTTAATACCAAATATAATTAAATCAATAATAAGTAATGCCTTTAATCTAAAAGCCTTTACATCTAGTTTTCTTCCTACTATGATACTAGGAATACAAAGAGGAATCTTTTCTAGTGAAGCAGGAATAGGTACATGTCCAATAGCAGCCTCCACCGGAAATAATAACAATCCTATTTCGGGAGGTTATATCCAGATGCTAGGAATATATATAACAACATTTCTAATCTGTACTAATACCGCAATTATAGTATTAACATCAAATTATAAAATACTAAATATAAAAGATATAAACGGTATTGAAATAGCATTACATGCCTTTAAATACCACCTAAATAGTACAGGTACTATACTCCTTTTAATATTAATAATATTATTTGCCTTTTCAACAATATTAACAGGATATTACTATGGAGAATCAAGTTTAGAATATTTTAACAAAGCAAAGAAAACCCATATAATAATACTAAAATTTATTACCATTATAATTATATTCTTAGGTTCTTTCTTTTCATCAACAGTTATGTGGAAATTTACTGATTTCTTTATCGGTGTTCTTATACTCATCAACATCTATGCAATTATAAAATTAAAAAATGAAATAAAAAAATAAAAGGAATAATCCTCTTATTTAAATAAGCTCTTAAGAATACTATTAATACCCTTATTCAAGGCCTTATCCAATGTTTTATTAACTACTTTTTTACCGAGTTTATATCCCGGAGAACTTTTTAAAGCTTTTTCCTTTTCTTTTTTTAATTTTTCCTCTTCTTTTAATCTTCTAGTAGCTTCTTTCTCGGCCTCTTTAGTAGCCTTCTCTTCATCTTTTATTTTATCCGCAAATTCCTTTTCTCTATTTTCCGCTTCTAATTCTAATGATATCTTTTCATAAGCAGATTCTCTATCCACTGGAATATCATATTTACCTTTAAATAAACTATTAGCCATAACCATAAGTCTAACAGAATCATCAATAGTACCCATCTTACTTTGAGGAGGAAGAATAATTGCTTTTTCCACTATATTAGGTTCTCCATTTTCATTTTGAAACGATATAAGTGCATCCCCTGTCCCCAAATTACGAATAGCCTCTTCTGTATCAAAATCCTTATTAGTCCTAAATGCCGCAGCAGCAGTCATAACAATTTTATCTTCCGCCGGAGTATATGCTCTTAAAGTATGTTGAACCCTATTACCAAGTTGAGAGATAATACTATCTGGAATATCCGTTGGAGCTTGTGATATAAAATATAATCCAATACCCTTAGAACGAATAAGTTTAACAACTTGAGTAACTTCTTTTAACATATAATTAGGCATATTATCAAATAATAAATGTGCCTCATCAAAGAAGAATACAATTTTAGGTTTATCAACATCACCAACTTCAGGAAGTTTTTGATATAGCGAATTTAAAATCCATAGCAAGAAAGAAGAATATAAATCAGGGCTCCTAAATAATTCAACACAATCCATTATGTTAATATAACCTCTTCCATCTTCATGATTCTTAATTAAATCATAAATATCAAAAGAAGGTTCGCCAAAGAAAAACTCTCCACCTTGATTTTCAAGTTCTAAAATATTTCTTTGAATTATACCAATACTTTGAGTAGCAATATTACCATAAGTAGTAATATACTCTTTTCTATGTTCTCCAATATATGTAAGTAATATTTTTAAATCTTTAAGATCAACAAGTTCCAAATTTCTATCTTCTGCTATTCTAAAAGCAATCGCAAGTACACCTTCCGAAGCCTCAGTAAGACCAAGCATTCTCGATAAAATATTAACGCCAACATCTTTAACAGTAGTTCTAATAGGATGCCCTTTTTTACCATATACATCCCAAAAATGAATAGGAAATCCCTTAAAATCAAACTTTTTAATACCAATATTATTAAGTCTTTCTTTAATCTTATCCGACTCTTCTCCAGGTAAACAAGTACCTGCAATATCACCTTTAACATCCGCTAGAAAAACAGGTACACCAGCATCAGAAAAACTCTCAGCCATAACCTTCAAAGTAATAGTTTTACCACTACCACTAGCTCCAGTAATAAGACCATGTCTATTAGCCTTATCTAATAAAATAAATAACTCCTTATCACCCCTTTTACCAACTAAAATCTTATTATTTAAATACATAATACCTCCTCTAAAAATCTAATCTTATTATATCATACTTTTAATAATAAAATATCTAAAATAGTTGACTAAAACATATAATAATGATATATTTTAAAAACAAGGAGAGTAAATATGTCTAAAGAATTAAATAGAAAACAAACAATAATTAAAACAAGTATTATTGGTATCATTACCAATATCCTACTATCAGGGTTTAAAGCAGGAATAGGACTTTTATCATCATCAATAGCAATAGTATTAGATGCAGTAAATAATTTAAGTGATGCTTTATCTTCAATAATAACCATTATAGGAACTAAATTAGCGGGTCGTACCCCAGATAAAGAGCATCCATTTGGCCACGGAAGAATAGAATACTTAAGTTCCTTAATAATATCAATAATAATATTATATGCCGGATTAACATCATTTATTGAATCAGCTAAAAAGATAATAAATCCCGAATTACCTAACTATAGTAAAGTAACAATCATAATATTAGTAGTAGCTATAATAACAAAAATATTACTAGGATTATACTTCAAAAAAATAGGTAAAAAAGTAAAATCCGACTCTCTAACAAATTCTGGTCAAGACGCTTTAATGGACTCCATCATATCAACATCTACATTAGTTGCCGCTATTATATACATGACGCTTCACATTAGTCTAGAAGCCTACCTAGGTATCATAATATCAATTATAATAATAAAATCAGGAGTAGATATGATAAAAGCAACCCTAAGTCAAATACTTGGGGAAAGAGTAGAATCATCTCTTGCAACATCCATAAAGAAAACAGTCGCAGATACTCCTAAAGTAAATGGGGCCTTTGATTTAACTCTAAATAATTATGGTCCAGAAACATATATTGGTTCCATTCATATTGAAGTAGAAGATACTCTTCCCGCTTCAGAAATAGATAAATTAACAAGAAAAATAACAACCAAAGTATATAAAGAACACAATGTATTATTATCCGCTGTTGGAATTTATTCCATTAATACTAAAGATAAAGAAGTAGTAGCAATAAGAAAAGAAATAAATAAAATAGTATCTTCATATAAAAATGTCTTACAATTACATGGTTTCTATCTAGATAAAAAAGAAAAAACAATAAGTTTTGATATTATATTAGATTTTGAAGATAAAAATAGAATTGAAACATATAAAGAAATATATGACAAAGTACAAGAAAGATATCCAGAATATAAAATAATAATAACTATGGATATCGATGTAAGTGATTAAAAATACCTATCAGAAGATAGATATTTTCACTTAAGAGTTACACTATTTTCCACATTTTTTATTAAACCGACTGAATTTTATTTAAACTGCACGGATTTACAAAAAAATTAAAATTAACAACTAAATGCCCGAAAAATAAGGCTCGGTTGTTATTTTTTTCTTGCTTTTTTTCTAAAATGTGGTAATATATTGTTGTGTTTGAAATTTTCTTCCACGCAAAAAAGTGTACGAATTTAGTCATTTTTAAAACTAAGTGC
>CAMODE010000058.1 GCA_946611235.1 uncultured Caryophanales bacterium
ATTTCCTATTCTAGCCGTTCTTCCCATACAACAGAGTTTTACAACCCATAGGGCCTTCATCACTCACGCGGCATTGCTCGTTCAGGGTTTCCCCCATTGACGAATATTCCTAACTGCTGTCTCCCGTAGGAGTCTGGGCCGTGTCTCAGTCCCAGTGTGGCCGTTCAACCTCTCAGTTCGGCTACGCATCGTTACCTTGGTAGGCCATTACCCCACCAACTAGTTAATACGCCGCAGGCCCATCTAATCGCGAAGCTTTAAGGGCTCCTTTCAATATAAAATTGACTCTTATATCTTATTCGGTATTAGCAATCGTTTCCAACTGTTATCCCCAACGAAAAGGTAGGTCACCCACGTGTTACTCACCCGTCTGCCACTAGATGGCAACCCAAATCCAGCTTTGTGCAAGCACGCAACTTTCAATGGACCATCTCGTTCGACTTGCATGTCTTAGGCATGCCGCCAGCGTTCATCCTGAGCCAGGATCAAACTCTCAAATAAAATAAATTTTAAATTCAATAAGTTATAATTTCCTAGCTACTCAAATTGACATTTTGCTTAGTTTTCAAAGAACTTTTTCTTTGCACCTTTTTTTCAGTGCATTAATAATATAACAAATATCTTCGACATTGTCAACCACTTTTTTCATTTTTTTTAACTTTTTTATTTTCATAAAAGAGCAAAATAAAAAACAGTTTAACAAAGCTTTAAATACTACATTATAATTATATGCACTATTTGTTAAAATGTTTCCATTTTTCAAAGATACAATTGTGAATTAGATTATTTCCTCATCACATGTAATGTATCATAACACTTTAATTTGTATTTGTAAAGTCTTTTTTTACATTTTTTTAAATTTTTTTATGATACATTCTTTAGCAACACCATTTCTGCATCGCTGTAATGTATAATACCACTTATTAAAAATATTGTAAAGACTTTTTTGCAATTTTTTAAAAAATTTTTTATATATAAATAGTACACATTCAATATAATATATATGCACTATTTATAAATAAATTACACCTTTATTTAATCATTGATAAATTCAAAAAAGCTGCAAATACTAACCAAACAATATATGGAATAAGTAAATATGCTGACAATCTATTTTCTTTATAGAATTTATATATCATAATACCTACTATAACAATAAGAAGTAATATCCAAAAGAATGCCAATGTTTTAAGACCTAAACTAAAGAAAATAATCGGCCATAATAAATTAACAGCTAAATTTAAATAATAAATTTTAAGCAATTCTTTATTGTCACTTATCAAATAACTAGATATTCCCATTAATATATATAGTATACTCCATACTACAGGAAATATCCATCCAGGTACAGGTCCCCCATAATTAGCACTTTCAGAACTGGTTATTAAACCAACAATCGTACCAAGTACTAAAGGTATCGCTATATAAATAGCCAACTTCTTAAAATCAATTTTTTTCATAATCATCACCACACTATATAATATGAAAAAAAGATAACCATTATTCATGATTATCTTATATATTAATAATTTTCAGCTTTAATTTCAAAATATGCTCTCGGATGATTACATACAGGGCATACTTTAGGAGCTTCTTTCCCAATTACAATATGTCCACAATTTCTACATTTCCAAATTCTATCTCCATCTTTAGAAAATACCAAATCACCCTTAACATTTTCTAAAAGTTTTCTATATCTTTCTTCATGTTCTTTCTCAATCTTACCAACTTCTTCAAATAAATAAGCAATTCTAGTAAACCCTTCTTCTCTAGCAGTCTCAGCAAATCCCTTATACATGTCTGTCCATTCATAATTTTCACCTTCAGCTGCTGCTAGTAAATTATCCATAGTACTAGGAATTTCTCCTCCATTTAATTCTTTAAACCACATTTTAGCGTGTTCTTTTTCATTTTCAGCAGTTTCTAAGAAAATAGCAGCTATTTGCTCGTAGCCGTCTTTTTTAGCCTTTGAAGCGAAATAAGTATACTTATTTCTAGCCTGAGATTCACCAGCAAAAGCAGTCATTAAATTAGCTTCTGTTTTACTACCTTTTAATTCCATTTACATCATTCCTTCCTTACTAAGTATATCATGTAACTAAAATAACGTCAATGAATTAATTTACAATTTTTCAATAACAAACTTCATAACAATAAAGTTTATTGAAGCCGTAATAGGAGTAATCATTACTTTAGCAATAGCATTAGAATAATTCATGATAAACGAAATATCAAAAGATAATAGATACTCTCTAAATACAGGTAATAATCTAGAAACTGATAGAATCAAAATAATTTGATAGACAATATATATAACATACTTAGTTCTAATACTATACTTACCGCTACTTTCAAATATTTTTCTAGTAGAAAATATAAATATAAAAGTAACTCCTATCAAAGAACTAATAACATTAATAACACTTATATTCATATCAAATAAAAATATGATTAAATTATATATAGAAAAATCAATTAACCATCCAAGAACTGATACTCCAAAAAATTTTAACATTTGCTTAACCGTCTTCATAAATACCTCTTACTTTTTATATAAAAATAATAGCATAAATAAATAATAATTTCAACCTTATGAATAAAATATAATGGTGATAAAATGTATACTTTAAAAGATGCCATTTATGCTGCTAATATATTAAATATAATATTTGATAAATTTACTCCCGAAGATTTCCTAATCGGAATAAATATAGAAAAAGAACATGGAAAAATAAATACCATGACAAATGTAACAAATGACGATATCATAATAACAGCAAAAATAGCATTAGCTCATCTAAATGAATATCCAAATTATTATAATAAAGAATATGGGCTACCTAAATTTGAAGAATTTCTAAAACAAAAAATGAATGAAAACTAATCATTCATTTTTTTCTACAAGCATGCTAGCAAGCTTAGTAACATTACCAGCTCCAAGTGTAAGTATTATATCACCACTATCAACTTTATTTTTCAAATATTCCTTGATATCTTCATACTCACTTAAATGTACAGCATCTTTATCAAGTTTATTAAGTTCTTTAATTATATCTTCTTCTTTAACTCCATACTCATTTTTCTCTCTAGCAGCATAAATATCCGTAATAATAATATTATCAAAATTTACTAAAGATTTAGCGAAATCTTCTTTATGTTTATATGCCCTCGAATAAGTATGTGGTTCAAATATAACCCATGATTTATTAAAATCTTTCTTAAGTATTGCTTTAGCAGTAGCCTCTATCTCTGTCGGATGATGTCCATAATCATCATATACTTTAGCCCCATTAAATACTCCCTTATACTCCATCCTTCTAGAAGCCCCAAAATATTTACTTAAACCATTCTTAATATCTTCAAAAGATATTCCATACATATACGATATACTAATCGCCGCAAGTGCATTAGATACATTATGTTCTCCCGGTACCGATAAACAAACATTACCTAATAATTCACTGCCAAATAAAACATCAAAACTAGCACATCCATCATCA
Source organism: uncultured Caryophanales bacterium (assembly GCA_946611235.1). Lineage (GTDB taxonomy): Bacteria > Bacillota_I > Bacilli_A > RF39 > UBA660 > CAG-302. The sequence continues at coordinate 3,501 of CAMODE010000058.1, forward strand.
TTATATTTAATATCTTTAGCCATAAACATAGATTTATTCTTAATGCCATAAGTAATAACATTAGCTTTAGTATGTTTATCTAATCCAATAGAATTATCATCATCATTATTCATAATTAAATAACCATTACTAGGCAAATGACTAACATATTCATAAAAAGATTTCTTAATATTATCTAAATTCTTAAAATAATCCAAATGATCATTATCAATATTAAGTACTACCGCACTTCTCTGCCTAAAAGATAAATAACTGTCACAATACTCACAAGCTTCTATTATTAAAGTATCACTCTTACCAACTCTATAATTACCACCTATATTATTAAGAATACTACCAACCTGGATAGTAGGATCAATATCTGTCTCCATAAATATACAAGATACCATCGAAGTAGTACTAGTCTTTCCATGAGTACCAGCAATACCTATTGTATTAGAAAACAATTTCGTAATCTCGCCAAGAAACACTCCTCTTTCCATCATCGAAATATTTCTCTTTTTAGCTTCAATCATTTCTGGATTATCATCTTTAATCGCTGCAGTATACACTACAAAATCCACATTATCTCCAATATTTCTACCCGTTTGCGGTACATATACTTTAATACCATTATTTCTAAGTTTTTCTACTATATCAGATTCAACTCTATCACTACCACTTACCTTATATCCCCATGACTTCAATATATCAGCAATACCACTCATACTAATACCGCCAATACCAATCATATAGATATTCTTATTCTTATCTAAAAAGAATTCATTACTATCTTTATATTTAAGAATTTCTTCTTTAAATAACTTCCCCCTCTCTTCAAAGTTAGGAAATTGATCCCAAGAAGCACAAGCAGGACTAAGAAGTATTATATCACCATCTATCGAATTAGAATAAGCTTCCTTTACTGCATCAATTAAAGTATCTACTACTACACACTTAATACCAATACCATCCATAAAATCTTTAATTCTCTTCTTTGTTTCACCATAAGTAACAATAAGTTTAGTATACTTCAAATATTCTTTTAATTCATCAAAAGAATGTCCCCTATCAGTACCACCCATAAGAAGTATCGTTGGTTTATTAAAACTACTTAAAGCTATCTTAGTAGACTCAACATTCGTACTTTTAGAATCATTATAAACTTCTCTACCATTAATATTACCAACATATTCAAGTCTATGTTCTACTCCACCAAAAGAACTAACTACCGATACTATATCTTCATCACTTACCCCATACACCTTACAGGCAAGAATAGCACACATAATATTCTCATAGTTATGCTCTCCCTTTAGAATAATCTTACTAACATCAATAAGTTTTTTATTATCATAATAAATAAAACCATCTCTGTAGTAGCAGTCCTCCACACTACTCTTAGAAAAATACTTATTAATTCCTACTATATCCCTGGTAATACCCATTACTTCATAATTATCATAATTGATAATATTAACATCACTCTCTGTATGATTCATAAATATTTTCTTCTTAGTATTAACATACCTCTCATGACTATCATGAAAATCCGTATGACATTCATAAATATTCGTAATAACCGATACATTAGTCTTAAAATCATACATATCACATAACTGATGATCCGATATTTCCATTACCAAATAACTACCAGGTTTAATATCTTTAGCATAATGTGATAAAGGAGTACCAATATTACCTGCAAGTATTACTTTGTCTCCAAAAGCCTTTTTCATAATCTCATAGATAATACTAGTAGTAGTAGTCTTACCATTAGATCCAGTAATACCAATAATTTTAACAGACTTATCAATATAATGATAAGCAACTTCTACCTCATTAACAACAGGAATTCCAAGTTCTTTAGCCTTAACTACAGCTTTATGATCATACTTAATACCAGGATTCTTTATCATCAAATCATAACTTTCATCAATATAATCTTCTGGATTATCAAGAATTTTAAAAGTAACACCAAGCTTTTCTAATTCTTTAATTTGCTCTTCATTTTGCTCTTTCATATCAGTTATAAAAATGCTATTATCACCAGCAAGTAATTTAGCAACCTCATACCCACTTTTAGCCATACCTAAAATAAATATTTTTTTGTTCTTATACATAAATATCACACTCTCTATCTATTAAAATAATACTACATAGAATTAAAAAAATCAACAAAAAGATTAACCAAAAAAGTTAATCTTCTATTACATAGCTTTTATATACAACTTTATATCCCAAGTCTTCAAATATAGGTTCCAATAAATCATTGATAACAAATACAACATTATCATAATTATTACTATTAAAATATTCATTTAATCTATTAATAACAACTTCATCTTGAATATTTTGTCTAACCAAATTACATAAACAATTACCGCTAGAAGTATAGTACTTAATATTCATCATATCAATCTCAGCGTATTCCTCTTTCATATTCCTATTATCGACAATATTCCCAGTTAAAGAAACATATTCATCCTTACATCTATATCTTTCCCCTAAAATATTACCATAATAATTATCATAAATATTAATAATCAAATGAGTATTAACTACTAAACTTTTATTCAAATAATCAATACATTCATAAAATTTATCAGTAGTTAATTTACTATTAATATACCTAATAGCAATTCTATCATCATCTAAAACCATTTCAAAAGCCAAATAGAAAGTATTTTCTTCTTTAATACCAAATACCTCTAATTTATTAACATTATTCTCTAAATAGGCATCTTCTATATTTAAATCCCCTAAAAAATCCTTAATATTCTCTTTATTTAACTTTTCAATTCTCATAAAATCTCCTAACTCTCTTCAGTCAAAACTATTTTATCATAAATATTATTATTTTTCTATATTTAGACATTACTTTTCTTTTATACGAATTAAAGGCCTATCCTTTATTTTTGTTGCCTCTTTAAGTAAATCATTAAACGCAGCATTGTTATCCATATATACCCTATTAATATTATTTCTATCTCCATATGGAGCAATAGGATTGCCACCCATTTTCGATAATTCAATTAATAAGACACCCGGATACATAGCTCTAAGATAGTCTCCAAATCCCTTATACTCATCACAAGATAATATCTTATAATCAGATTTATATGCATAAGAATTAGCAAGCCTTTCATTAAAAGAACAAAAATCACTATAACTATTAGCATTATTCGCCATTCCATATTCTGAAGGTAAATAATATAACATACCCCCAGTACCATGATAAAGAATCGTAGCAAAATACCTATTCTTATTAACAGATTCATTAATTAGTCTAAGAAGACATTTATTTTCTTCAGCATATTCAAAATTATTATAATCTAAACAAGAAACACCAAGAGGTCCAAAATAATAATTACGTACATTACTTCTTGGAGAATTACCATGTTTAACTATTCTAGATTTAGCAAAATTAATTCCAGGACTAATAACACAATTACCATTTAAATTAATACAGCTACCATTACTATCATGTGTAACTATTGAACCCTTAGGATTTAAATAATCAGAGTATACCTCCTTAATTCTCTTTTCCAAATCACTTGACCATAAATTATCAGGAAGACAATCTTTAAACATTTCTTGATGCATCCTTAATACTTTAGGATTAGTTAAATTTCCATCAGATAAAGTATCCATTAAATTACACATAGCTTTACTTTTTAGTCCATATGATCTACTATATTTATCTTTTATTTCAAATCTTACTACTTCTAATGCTTTTTCTATACCATAAACATCTATATAATTAATTAGTTTTTGTTCAAAGTCACTAACAAAGAATTTTCCTATTCCTTTTCTTAAATTTAGCCATGCTTTATTACTATTAAAAAAAGTAGCATTATCTAATCTATTATCTTTAAATTCACGAATAGCTTTTATAATCAAATTATCTAGCCTATATCTCAAATAATATTCATATGAAGCTTCAGTAAACTTCTTTTTAGTTATATTTGACAAACAAGAAGTAACAATATCAAACCCTTCTGGATTAAGACTAGGTATAAATTTAATAGTAAATAAGTTAGGATCAAACCCATCCATATTAGAAATATTTTCAATAAGCTTAACAACATAATCAACAGTAATAATCTCACTACTATGAGTACCACCAACAACAAACAAATCATTAGAACCATATCCAACACTTAATAATTGAATAGGATAACCATAATAAGTCCAATCAACTATTTCATTCTTTAAACCCATCTCTATTAAATTTTCACTTTTTGATATTTCATCAAGTTTAGCAATATACTTCTCATAATGTGTCATTTTAATCTCTCCTTGAAATTATCAATAATTTCCTTTTCATCAAAAGGATAAATAACCCCTTTAATTTCTTGAAATTTTTCATGCCCCTTTCCTAAAATCAAAATAATATCCTCTTTAACAGCATTATTTAATGCATATAAAATAGCTTCTTTTCTATCAGTAATAATAATATATTTTCCATCACTATCAATAATCCCTTTAACAATATCCTTATTAATATCATTTACATCATCATTTCTAGGATTATCCATTGTAACAATACTTAAGTCAGAAAGTTTACCAGAAACTTCACCAAGTTCATATCTTCTATCAAAACTTCTTCCACCACCACAACCAAATATAGTAATTATTCTATTATGTTCATATTGTTTCATAGTATTAATAATACTTTCCATACTAGTCTTATTATGAGCAAAATCAATGACCACTTTAAAGTCCTTAATATTAAAAATTTCACATCTACCATTAACAGAAAAATTAGCAAGTCCTTTTTTTATTACATCATTAGAAATACCCAATAAACTACATACAATAGTAGCACTACAAGCATTATATATAGAAAATAATCCCGGAGAACTAACCCTAAATGTATCAACTAAACAAGGAATATAAAATTCACCACCCATAAAATCATCTTCATTAATATATTTAATATTTTCAATCATATAATCAGAATCATTCTTACCATATGTTTTTATATCACATGTAGAATTACAAACCATACGTTCATAATAAGGATCATCAATATTAAGAATACCCCTTTTACACATAGAAAATAATTTACTTTTACAATTAACATAATCATCAAAATCAGGATGTTCTCTTGGTCCAACATGATCAATAGATAGATTAGTAAAAATACCATAATCAAACATAATATTATTAACTCTACCAACTTTTAAAGCTTGACTAGATACTTCCATTATCAAGTATTTAACACCACTATCAACCATCTCTCTCATATATTTCTGAATCAAATAAGATTCCGGAGTAGTATTTTTATGTTCATATAATTTACCATTAATATAAGTACCAATAGTCCCAATTACCCCAACTGCTTCACCATTAGCCTCTAGTATACTCTTAATCATCCATGAAATAGATGTCTTTCCCTTAGTACCAGTAATACCAATTTTAATAAGACAATCACCAGGATTATCAAATAAATTAGCACTCAAAAAAGAAAGACTCGTTCTAGTATCATCAATCTTAATAATAGTAGCATTTGGGATAGGATCAATATCTTTACATACAATTATACATTTACATCCCTTTGTAATAACATCACCAATATAATCATGACCATCAGAATCAATTCCAACTAAAGCAACAAAAGCATCTCCTAGTTTAACCTTCCTAGAATCATAACAAATATCAAAAACAGAAATAGAAAGATCACCACATATTAATTCATAATTAATATCTTTAAGTAAATCAACCAATTTCATAATAACCTCCAAATAAATATATAAAATATTATATATTATGTTAATAAAAATATCAAGAACAAAATATACCATCAAAATAATATATACAAAAAGAAGCAAATTGCTTCTTAAAATACTCCAAGTAAAGATAAAATAATAAGTACAATAGTACCAGGAACACCAAATATTCCCACTACTAAACAAGTAATAATATTAATTGGTATAGATACAAGTCCAGTTAAATTAATAAGCCATAAAGCTATCATACCAATCAAAGCATTAATAGCAATACCAATTACTTTCTTCAAATCCAAATGCAAAATAAATTTAGCAGCAAGTATCACTAGTATTGCTATTCCTGCAATCTTTAAATACTCTAACATAATATACACCTCTCTATTAATATTTTACTATAACTATAATAATAATTGCAATGTTTTTTTATCCACAATTCTGTTGACACAAATAAAAGCATAACCCTAAGTTATGACTTTAATAAATATTCTTCAAACTCTTCTTTATTTAATCTTGCTTAAAGTATAAACATTTCTTGTCTTCTCTTCTATGCTAAAATTTTCATCTTTCTTTCCTAATGTACTAGTTAAAAGGAAGCCAAAAACTGATGAATAATCAATACTTTCATTGTAGTCTTTAAGTTTGCAAATAACTTTTTTTACCTCATGCAAAGCTTTCTTATCTCTTACGTCATTTAAATATACTTGAACATCTTTAGTAACATCAAATAAACCACTAATACTCCCAATGTGCCTATATTCATTTGCAATTAGATATACTATTACATAAGTGTAATTTTTCAAATATAAATTTTTAGTCTTTAAAGTATCCACAGCATATTCATATTTTTCATCACCAATATAATATTCATTAATACTCTTGGATACTTCTTCACCAATACTATCCACTTCTCCATCAGTAAATATTTTCATATGTATTTTTGTCGATTCAAATGTTTTTTGATTAGACTCTGGGACCATACCAGGACCTACTGGTCTTATCATATGTCTAGTTACTTCAATAACTTCTATCAGTTCATTTATCTTTAATTCATTTATTTTTAATTTATTATTTTTCACAATCAATTCCTCCTCTTAGTCACCTATTATAATATATTTATATATAAAAAACAATATTATATATCATAATTCTTCTATCCACACACCCTGTTGATACATTACTTTTAATCTATATACAGGTATTTACTAAGTACCAGTATATCCGCGAATTAGCCTTAGCTAATTCGTTAGCGAAGCGGTTAAACCCATAAAGAAAAAGACTAGAAACAAATTCTAATCTTTTAATATATTAATCTAAGAATTCTTCTTCTAATACTTCAGAAGCATCTTCATCTAAATATTCTTTTTCTAAAGAATATCCAAAATCCATATACTCTTTAGCACCAGTACCCGCAGGAATTAACTTACCAATAATAACATTCTCTTTTAATCCCTGTAATTTATCTACTTTACCCTTAACTGAAGCTTCAGTTAGTATTCTCGTAGTCTCTTGGAATGATGCTGCAGATAAGAATGAATCAGTCTCTAATGCTGCCTTAGTAATACCAAGAAGTATTGGTTGACCAATCGCAGGTTTCTTACCTTGAATAATAACATCCCTATTACCCTTAGTAAACTCTTGTAAAGAAACAGTCGTACTAGGTAAGAATAAAGTATCACCAGCATCAACAATTCTAACCTTAGAAATCATTCTTCTAGCAATAATCTCAACATGTTTATCATTAATATCAACACCCTGTGATCTATATACCTTTTGAACTTCTTTTAAGATATATTGTTGAACAGTATTAGGGTCAGTTACCGCTAGTAACTCTTTAGGAGATACACTACCTTCTGTAAGTCTTTCACCAGCTTCAATCTTTTGACCTTTTTCTACTCTAAGCTTAGCACCATATAAAGTAGTATGTTCTCTAGTCTCAGTATCATTCTTAACATATACCTTAAATTTACCACCGGCTTCTTCAATCTTCGAAATAGTTCCACCAATCTCCGAAATAGTAGCTTTACCTTTAGGCATTCTAGCTTCAAATAACTCCTCAACTCTTGGAAGACCTTGAGTAATATCTGCTCCGGCAACACCACCAGTATGGAATGTTCTCATAGTAAGCTGTGTACCAGGTTCACCAATAGATTGAGCACCCATTACACCAACAGCTTCACCAATCTCAACAATATTACCAGTAGCAAGATTTCTACCATAACATTTTTGACAAACACCATGATCTGTCTTACAAGTAAGCACGCTTCTAATTTCTACTTCCTTAATACCAGCTTTAATAATCTTATCAGCAATAGCCTCAGTAATATATTCATTTTTATCAATAATTACTTCCTTAGTCTCAGGATTAATTACCTTCTTATTCGTATATCTACCAAGAATTCTATCATATAATGGTTCAATAATACCGTCTTTATCATCAGTAAACGCACTAACAACAACACCTTGTATCGTACCACAATCTTCTTCTTTAACAATAATATCTTGTGCTACATCAACAAGTCTTCTTGTCATATAACCAGAATCCGCTGTCTTAAGTGCTGTATCAGCACTACCCTTTCTAGCACTATGTGTCGATAAGAAGAATTCAGATACTGAAAGTCCTTCACTAAAGTTCGAAAGAATTGGAATCTCAATAGTTTCACCATTAGGTTTAGCCATTAATCCTCTCATACCAGCAAGTTGTACGAAGTTAGATATAGATCCTCTTGCTTTAGAATTCATCATTATGAATATTGGATTATCAACATAAGCCTTAGCATAACCCTGTAATTCATCTTGAATCTCTTCTTTAGCCTTAGTCCAAATATCAATAACAAGTTCTAATCTTTCTCTATCAGTAATAAGACCTCTCTGGAACTGTTTATTAACTTTCTTAATCTCTTCATTAGACTTTTCAATAACAGCCTCTTTATTCTTACTAACAACAACATCAGAAGCCGCTATAGTAATACCAGAATAAGTAGAATACTTAAATCCTAAATCCTTTAATTTATCAAGGAAAATACTAGTCTCAGTAGTCTTATATCTCTTAAACATCTGAGCAATAGTCTTTTCCAGTGCTCCCTTATTAAATGGAGTAACTAAAGGCATCTCACTAATAGCTTTCTTAATATCTGTACCATAATCTAAGAAATACTTACTAGGAGTAATACCTTCAATATTCTCACTACTTGATTCACACAAATATGGGAATGAATCAGGAAGTATTTCATTAAAGATAATCTTACCAGGAGTAGTAACCAAGTACTTATCCTTATAACTATCTAAGAATACCTTATGTTTAAATGAATTAACCGGAATAGCAATTCTAGTTTGAAGAGTAATTTCCCTTCTTTGATATGCCATTAAAGCCTCATTACTATTCTTAAATACTCTACCCTCTCCAGGAAGACCTGCTTTTTCCATTGTAATATAATAATTACCTAGAATCATATCCTGAGAAGGAGTAACAATAGGGTCACCATTCTTAGGACTTAAAATGTTACCAGAACCAAGCATTAAAATTCTAGCTTCTGCTTTAGCTTCTTCACTTAAAGGTACATGAACAGCCATCTGGTCACCATCAAAGTCTGCATTAAATGCTGTACAAACAAGTGGATGAAGACGGATTGCTCTACCACTAATAAGTTTAGGTTCAAATGCTTGAATACCAAGTCTATGAAGTGTCGGAGCTCTGTTTAGCATAACAGGATGCTCTTTAATAACTTCTTCAACAATATCCCATACTTTAGGATCTTGATTATCAATCATCTTCTTCGCCGATTTAATATTATTAGCAAGACCCTTCTCAGTAAGACCATGAATAACATGAGGTTTAAATAACTCTAGTGCCATCTCTTTAGGAATACCACATTGATACATCTTTAAATCAGGTCCTACAACAATAACACTACGACCAGAGTAATCCACTCTCTTACCAAGTAAGTTTTGTCTAAATCTACCTTGTTTACTCTTAAGCATTGAAGATAAACTCTTTAGAGCACGATTACCTGCTCCTGTTACACTTCTACCTCTTCTACCATTATCAAATAAAGCATCAACTGCTTCTTGAAGCATTCTCTTCTCATTTTGCACAATAATAGAAGGAGCACCAAGTTCAATAAGTTTCTTTAATCTATTATTTCTATTAATAACTCTTCTATATAAATCATTCAAATCAGAAGTAGCAAATCTACCACCATCTAACTGAATCATTGGTCTAAGTTCAGGAGGTATAACAGGAAGAGCTTCAATAATCATCCATTCAGGTCTATTACCAGACTTAGCAAAAGAATTAATAACATCTAATCTCTTAACAAGTTTAACTCTTCTCTGACCTGTAGCACCATCTAGTTCTTTTTGAATATCAGCAAGTTCTTTTTCAATATCAACTTCAGATAATAACTCTTTAATAGCTTCTGCTCCCATACCAACTCTAAAAGTATTACCATATTTCTCATAGTAAGCTCTATACTCTTTATCAGATAAAGTCTGCTTTTTAACAAGAGTCGTAGCCCCTGGATCTAATACCACATAAGAAACAAAGTAAATAACTTCCTCTAAGTCTCTAGGTGACATATCAAGAGTAAGTCCAATATAAGATGGAACACCCTTAACATACCAAATGTGACTTACTGGAGTAGCAAGTTCAATATGACCCATTCTCTCTCTTCTGACAGAACTTTTCGTAACTTCTACTCCACATCTATCACAAACAATATTTTTATATCTTAGTCTCTTATATTTACCACAAGAACACTCATAATCTCTCGTAGGTCCAAATATCTTTTCACAAAATAGACCATCTCTTTCAGGTTTTAATGTCCTATAGTTAATCGTTTCAGGTTTTAAAACTTCTCCATAAGACCAAGATCTAATCTTTTCAGGTGAGGCAATTCCAATCTTTAAAGCCTTAAAATCATTAGCTTCTAACATTATAAATCGCCTCCTTCCTCAAAATCATCATCTGATGGTTCATCAAAATCATCAAAATCATCTTCTTCATCAAAATCGTCTTCATCATCTAAATCCTCATCATCTAAGTCTTTAAATAATTCATCCTTATCAATAACTTCCTCTGCTATTGGATTATCTTCTAAATCAGCTTTTCTCTCAAGTTCATCAAAAGATAATACATCATCGCTATTATTAATAACAGAAATATCTAATCCTAAAGCTTGGAATTCTTTAATAAGTACTCTAAATGCTTCTGGAATACCAGGTTTAGGAAGAGGTTGACCCTTAACTAATGCTTCATATACCTTAACTCTACCTACAACATCATCAGATTTATAAGTAAGAATTTCTTGAAGTACATGAGATGCACCATAAGCTTCAAGTGCCCAAACTTCCATTTCACCAAATCTCTGTCCACCAAGTTGTGCTTTACCACCAAGAGGTTGTTGTGTAACTAATGAATATGGTCCAGTAGCTCTCGCATGTAATTTATCATCAACCATGTGATGTAACTTAATCATATACATTACACCAACAGAAATTCTACTATCAAATGGCTCACCAGTTCTACCATCATATAGAATAGTTTTACCATCAGCATCCATTCCAGCTTCTTTCATCTGTTCAGCTAAATCTTCCATCGTAGCACCATCAAGTACTGGCGTAGCATAATGAACACCTAACTTCTTCGCAGCCATACCAAGATGTAACTCAAGAATCTGTCCAATATTCATACGAGAAGGAACACCCTGTGGATTAAGCATAATATCAACAGGAGTACCATCAGGTAAGAATGGCATATCTTCACTAGGTAATATTAATGAAATAACACCCTTATTACCATGACGACCACTCATCTTATCTCCGACAGAAATCTTTCTCTTTTGAATAATATATACTCTGACAACCATACTAACTCCACTTGGAAGGTCATCATTATCTTGTTTAGTATAAACCTTAACATCATGAACAATACCATCTCCACCATGTGGAACAGTAAGAGATGAATTTCTAACTTCACGAGTCTTTTCACCAAAGATAGCATGAAGTAGCTTTTCTTCACTAGTTAAATCAGCCATTCCTTTAGGAGTTACCTTACCAACTAGAATATCCCCTTCATGAACCTCAGTACCAATTCTAACAATACCTCTTTCATCAAGATTCTTTCTAGCATCTTCTCCAACATTAGGAATATCTCTCGTAATTTCTTCAGGTCCAAGTTTAGTATCACGACATTGAAGTTCATAATCTTCAATATGTAAAGAAGTATAAACATCATCTTTAACTAATCTTTCATTCATAATAACAGCATCTTCATAGTTATAACCATTAAATGTTGTAAAGGCTACTACTACATTCTTACCAAGAGCAAGTTCACCCTTATCAGTACTTGGTCCATCTGCTATTATTTGCCCCCTCTTAACCTTATCTCCTTCTCTAACAATAGGAGTATGATTAAATGTTTCACCTTGGTTACTTCTTTCAAAAGTAGCTAAGTAATAAACATCTTCACCTTTAGCATTCTTAATAACAATCTTTTTACCATCAGCATAACTAACAATACCATCAGCTTTAGCAACTACTACTGATCCACTATCTCTCGCAGCAATATATTCAGCTCCAGTTCCAACAAATGGAGCTTCAGTAGTAAGTAAAGGTAAGGCTTGTCTTTGCATGTTCGCACCCATTAGTGCACGAGTAGCATCATCATGTTCCAAGAATGGTATCAAACTAGTAGTAACTGATACTACCTGTTGTGGAGATACGTCAATGTATGATACCTTATCAGGAGATACTAAAACATTTTCTCCCTTAAATCTACCAGCAACAATACTATCTACTATTTTACCATCATCATCAACATTAACAGTAGATTGAGAAATATAAAAATCCTCTTCTTCATCTGCAGTTAAGTACTCAATTTCATCAGTCAAAGTACCATTAACAACTTTTCTATATGGAGTAAGAATAAAACCATATTCATTAATCTTAGCATAACTAGCAAGTGAAGTAATAAGTCCAATATTAGCTCCTTCTGGAGACTCAATAGGACAAATTCTACCATAATGTGATGAGTTAACATCACGTACCTCAGTACCAGCTCTATCTCTCGATAAACCACCAGGTCCTAAAGCCGATAATCTTCTCTTGTGAGTAAGTTCTGCTATTGGGTTAGTCTGATCCATAAATTGCGATAACTGGCTACTACCAAAGAACTCTTTAATAACCGCCGTAACAGGTCTAATATTAATAAGTGTTTTAGGAGTAACAGTCTCAATATCTTGAGTAGTCATTCTCTCTCTAATAACTCTTTCCATTCTACTAAAACCAATCTTAAATTGATTCTGAAGTAGTTCTCCTACCTGTTTAACTCTTCTATTACCTAAATGGTCAATTTCATCATCCTTACCAATACCATCATTTAAATTTAAATAATATGATACCGTAGCATAAAAATCAGATATAGTTAAGTTCATCGCTGTAATCTCAGGATCATTACCAATAACCTTAACAATCTTCTTCTCATCTACATTAGAATATAAGTGAATAACTTGAATTCTATTATGACTATCAAGTTCTTCATTAATAGTACACTCTTCTATACCATAACCATTATCTAAATAAGCACATAATTCATCATATACTTCTTTAGTAATTAAAGTGCCCTTTTCAATCTTAACTTCACCATCAATAATAATATCTTCAGCAAGTTTATTACCTAAAAGTCTATCTCTAACATTAAGTTTCTTATTAAACTTATATCTACCAACTCTAGCCAAGTCATAATGAAAATCATCAAAGAATCTAGTAATCAATTGGTTCTTTGAACTATCAAGTGTAGTAGGCTCACCAGGTCTTAATTTCTCATAAATTTCAATAAGAGCCTCATCAGTATCGTGAGTAGAATCTTTCTCAATCGTATTCTTAAGATAAATATCATTATCAAATAAAGATAAAATATCATCATCATGAGATAATCCTACTGCTCTTAGCATAGTAGTCATAGGGACTTTTCTATTCCTATCAATTCTTACATAAATAACATCCTTAGCATCAGTTTCATACTCAAGCCAAGTACCTCTAGAAGGTATAACCTTAGAAGCAAATATAGGTTTACCATCCTTATTAATTTCCTTAGAAAAATATACACTAGGAGATCTAACAAGTTGTGATACAACAACCCTTTCAGCACCATTAATAATAAATGTACCACTATCAGTCATAAGTGGCATATCGCCTAAGAAAATTTCCTGTTCCTTAACTTCTCCAGTCTCATTATTAAAAAGTCTAGTTTGAACTTTTAAAGGAGCAGCATATGTAGTCTGTCTATCCTTACACTCCTTAATAGAATATCTAGGAGTACCAAACTCATACTCTCCAAACTCCAAAGATAAACTACCAGAGAAACTTTCAATTGGTGAAAATTGTTCAAAAACCTCTTTTACCCCTTCTGATGCAAACCATTTATAAGATTCCGTTTGCACCGCAAGTAAATCACTAATAACTAGTGAATTCTTAATCATAGAAAAATTTCTTCTCTTTCTATAATCTCCGCTTTGTCTTAATTTATAAGCCATTAATCTCTCACCCCAATACCAAATTTTAATAATACAGTCACATTAAAAGATGTGTTACCAATTTATAATTTTATCAGTAATCAGTAAATAAGTCAACACCTTTTAACAATTTTTCAAAACTTTTTTCAGACAAAAAAATAAATAAATAAAAATCAAGACCAAAATCTTGATTAATAAATATATCTTAATTGCCATTTTCATTCGATGAATTACTATTTTTATTTAAAGTACCAAGATCAAACAAATCATTCCACAATTCATCAGATTGATCAGTATATTTCCATTGAATTAAAGTTCCTTCTACTCTAAACTCAACTTCTCTACCATCTTTACCATCAATCCCATTCTTACCATCTATTCCATCCTTGCCATCAATACCATTTCTACCATTAATTCCATCTTTACCATCAACCCCATTAGTACCATCTTTACCATTAACCCCATCCTTACCTTTTAATTCGTTAAGGTTATAAAGATTTTTCCAACTCGACTCATTATCATCATACTTCCACATCAAATAATTATTTTCTTCTTTTAAAATAACTTGTTTAGCATCCATAGATTTCTTATATAATTCAACCTTTTTATTTAAATAAATAACACTATAACAAGTAGCAAAAAAAGATAGTATAGCAATAACATATAAAATAGTACAAGTACTCTTTTTCATTACTACATCACTACCTTCCTACTATATAAATGATACCATATCAAAAATAAAATTTCAATATCTTTTACAACATTTAATAATATAAAAGCCTTTTTCTTTATTTATAACTTCTACATCAAAAATACTTTCTAACTCTTTAATCATCGATTTAACCCCATGATCTTTTCTCATAACAAAATATAAAGTACCATTATCTTTTAAATAATCATAACTCCCAAGTAAAAATTTTCTTATTACATCTTTACCCGCCCTAATAGGAGGATTAGTAATAATAAAGTCATATTTCTTATCAATATCACTATATACATCACTAATAAATACATTATTATCAAGTTTATTTAATACTAAATTCTCCTTAGTTAAAGATATAGCCCTCTCATTAATATCAACCATATCAATATCAATATTTTTATTAATAGTACCAAGTATAACACCTACTACTCCAATACCACATCCCAAATCCAAAATATTACCAGATAAATCATCAATATCAATACTCTCAAGTAATACCCTAGTACCATAATCAAATCTATCTTTCGAAAAAACTCCATTATCGCTAATCAAATTAAATTCTCTATTTTTAAAATAAAACTTAATATTTCTCTTTTCGCTCTTAATACTCTTATCATTATCAAAATACTGGCTCACAAAATCACCTAAATAGATTATATATTTAAATAACAAAAAAAGCAACTACACTCGTAGTCACTTTATACATCAAACTATTTAAGTTCAACAGTAGCTCCAGCTTCTTCAAATTGAGCTTTAATCTTTTCAGCTTCTTCTTTGTCGATGCCTTCTTTAACGTTTCCACCATTATCAGCAATGTCTTTAGCTTCTTTTAATCCTAAACCAGTTAAATCTCTAACTAATTTAATAACAGCAATCTTGTTAGCACCAGCAGCAGTTAAAACAACATTAACTTTGCTAGGTCCTTCTTCAACTGCAGCTGCTGCAGGTCCTGCTACTGCTACTGCAGATGGATCTACTCCAAATTCCTCCTTCATTGCTTCTACTAATTCATTAACTTCTAATATAGACATTTCCTTTAATGCGCTGATAAATTCATCTCTTGTTAATTTAGCCATTATAATTTCCTTCCTTTCTAATATTTATTTTATTTATTTTTTAATTATTCTTCTTTTTGTTTAGCATATAAATCTAAGCAAATAGATAAGTTTCTAACAGTACCCATAAGTCCTGAAGCAAGCATTGTAAGTAATGTTTCCCTATTAGGAATAGCAGCATACTTAGCAAGTTCTTTTGCATCTACTACTTTACCCTCAACAATACCAGCCTTAAGTTCAAGTTTATCATGACTCTTTGCAAAGTCACTAATAACCCTAACAGGAGCAAGTTCATCGTCAGAAAAACTAATCGCAGATGGTCCCTCTAAGAACTCGTCTAACTTAATATCCAAACTATTAACAGCTCTCTTAGCTAATGTATTCTTATATACTTTATAATCAGAACCATTATCTCTAAGAGTTCTTCTAAGTTCAGTTACTTCAGTTACATTAAGTCCCCTAGGATCAAATACAACTACTGATTTAGCATTCTCAAATTTACCTTTGATTTCACTAACAACTTCAGCTTTCTTTTCAATAATTTTTGCATTTGCCATAGTATCATCCTTTCCTATGCCATAATAAAATCCCTCTAAATCGAGGGATAAAAAGACTTATTATTTTTTATTCCTCGGTAAGATTTTCAAGCATTATTGCCCTTACTGTCTTTGGCATAAATTTCTTTCAAACAAAATTATTATATATTAAATAAAATTATTTGTCAATTGAATTTAAATCAATTTTAACACCAGGTCCCATAGTTGAAGAAATACTAATATTCTTAACATAAGCACCCTTAACTGTTGAAGGTTTAACTTTCATTATTGCTTCAACAAAAGCTCTAAGATTTTCTGCTAATTTAGTTTCATCAAAACTAGCCTTACCAATAATACCATGAATATTTCCAAAACTATCAGTTCTATAATTAACTTTACCTTTTTTAGTTTCTTCAATAGCTTTAGCAGTATCAACAGTAACAGTACCAGTCTTAGGGTTAGGCATTAAACCTTTAGGTCCAAGTAATTTACCAATTTTACCTAAAAGTGGCATCATTTCTGGAGTAGCAATGATAACATCATAATCAAACCAATTTTCTTGTTCAATTTTTTGAATCATATCTACATCTCCAACAAAATCAGCACCAGCTTCTTTAGCAGCTTTAGCAGCATCACCTTTAGCAAGAACTAAAATTCTTTTACTCTTACCAGTACCATTAGGAAGAACTACTGCTCCTCTTAATTGTTGATCATTCTTTTTAGTATCTAAGTTTAAATTCATAGCAACTTCAATAGTACCATCAAACTTAGAATTAGAAGTCTCTTTAACTAGTTTAACTGCTTCTTCAATTGTATAAGCTTTACCCTTTTCGATTTTTTCTAAATTAGAAACATATCTTTTACTTCTCTTCATTTTTCTTCCCTCCTTATGTGGTAATTTGCGGACTAACGATCCTTCCACATAGGCATAAACCTATATGACATATAATTATTCTTCTACTTTAATTCCCATATTACGGGCAGTACCTTCAACTATTTTCATAGCTTCTTCTACTGTATAAGCATTTAAATCAGGTAATTTAGTCTCAGCTATTTCTCTAAGTTTATCTTTACTTAAAGTAGCAACAACCTCACCCTTACTAGATCCAGATTTAATACCAGCAGCTTTCTTAAGTAAAAATGCAGCTGGAGGAGTCTTTAATACAAAGTCGAATGTTCTATCTTCATAAATAGAAATTTCAACTGGTAATACATCTCCCATCTTATCTCTAGATGCATCATTAAATTTAGTACAAAACTCTTGTAAATTAATTCCTGCTGGTCCAAGTACAGTTCCTACTGGAGGAGCTGGTGTTGCTTTTCCTGCTGGAATTTGTAATTTAATTTTCTTAGTAACTTCTTTCTTAGCCACGAAAAACACCTCCTATATTTTTTCTTTTTTCGCGTGTGGTCCTATCAGCTTTTCATTTGTCCGCCTTCCACTTACTAACATAATAATATGTCTCGCGTAAGTAATAATATCACACTTTAATTCTTTTTTCAACTATTTTTTTCATATATTTAAGATATTTTTATTTTTAATCACTTAAATAGTCTCAACTTCACCTATTTCAACCTCAACAGAAGTCTCTTGACCAAATAAATCCACTAGTACATTAAGTTTTTGCTCTTTCAAATCAATAGAATCAATCTTAGCCATCATATCTTTAAATGGACCAGATATAATCTTAACCTTAGCTCCCTCTTTAAGATCCTTACTAACATCAACTCTACTCATACCCATACTACCAAGAATCTTATCAACTTCTTGAGGCATCAAAGGAATTGGTTTAGCCCCTTTACCAGATGAACCAATAAATCCCGTAACACCTTGCGTATTTCTAACAATGTACCAAGCTTCATCAGACATAACCATTTCCACTAAAACATAACCAGGAAACATCTTCTTAACTTTTTCTTTTTTAACACCATTTTTAATTTCAATTTCCTTTTGTTCAGGAACAATAACTCTAAAAATATTTTCCTGTAAGTCCATTGAATTAATTCTCATTTCAAGTTTTTCTTTAACTTTATATTCATATCCACTTACCGTATTAACAACATACCATTCTTTTTTCATTATAAACTACTCCTTAATAATGCTACTAGTAAATCAATTACATAAAAGAATACTCCAAAAAACAACATAAATAAAACTGTTGATACAGAATATTTAATAAGTTCTTTCTTACTAGTCCACTTAATTCTTGATATTTCCTTTTTAACACCTCTAAAATATTCAACCATTTTAACTCCTCCTATAAATTTGATTAAAATAAAAACACCTTTCGGCTAACAAAAATATACCACTATTCATATATATTGTCAACAAATTTAAATAATTTTTTTCAAAAATTATGATTAATTTATGATAATGTCTTAAGTGTTATCGCTTGAAAATGTCTCACCAGTAATATATACTATGTCACTTGAGGTGACTTATGAGAAAGGTTGAATTAAGAATGAAAGAAAAAACTAAGTATTACGTTATCAAAGAACTAGTTGATCATAATGGTAACAAAAATAGGGCTGCCATAACACTTGGTATCTCAAGACGACAAATAGATCGTCTAATAATCAAATATAAAGAAAGAGGTAAAGAAGGTTTTGTACATGGGAACCGCGACAGGAAACCAGCAACAACCTTAAATAAATCTCTTTCTGAAGATATTATACTACTTTATAGGAACAAATATCAAGACTGGAATTTTAGTCATTTTAAAGATTTCCTTGAAAAGAATGAAAATATTAAAGTTTCATATGATTATATTTATACTACTTTAACTAAAGAAGGTATATTATCTCCCAAAGCAAGAAGAAAAACACGAAGAGATTATGCAAAGAAAAAACTACTTGAAGAAAAGAAAATTAATTTAGCTATGAGTGAAGAACAAATTAATACAATAATATCTCATGAAATAGCACTTGAAGATTCCCATCCCAGGGGTGAAAAGCCAAAATATTTTGGTGAAGTTATAGAAATGGATGGTTCAATCCATCTTTGGTTTGGTGATAGAAAAGTATGTCTACATCTTGCTATAGATAAAGCAACATCAACTATCGTAGGTGCTTGGTTTGATTATCAAGAAACATTAAATGGTTATTATCACATATTCTATCAAATATTAACTAAATATGGTATTCCTTATAAGTTTTTAACTGATAATAGAACTGTATTTAATTATATGCTTTTAAATCCTGATAAAAGAGTTAGTGATAAAGATGTATTAACACAGTTTGGATATGCTTGTAAACAGCTGGGAATTGACTTAGAAACAACTTCAGTATCACAAGCAAAAGGACTTATAGAAAGAACTAATGGAACATTTCAAGGAAGACTAGTAAATGAGCTTAAACTACATGGTATTACAACAATTGAAGAAGCAAATAAATATTTAACCGAAGTTTTTGTACCTGAGTTTAATAATAAATTTGCTATGGATTACAAAAAGTTTTCAAGCGTATTTA
Source organism: uncultured Caryophanales bacterium (assembly GCA_946611235.1). GTDB lineage: Bacteria > Bacillota_I > Bacilli_A > RF39 > UBA660 > CAG-302. The sequence continues at coordinate 23,487 of CAMODE010000058.1, forward strand.
TAGAATCACCATCTGAAGAAAAAATCAATTATACACTGGCTATTTTAACACCAAGAAAAATAGATAATGGTAATTCTATCAAATATAAGAATAAATATTATCAACCATATATAGATGGTGAAATAAAATGTTTTATGCCTAAAACTGAGTGTTTAGTGATAAATGCTTATAATGGTGAATTATTAGTGACGATAGATGAGAAAGTATATGAATTAAAAGAATTATCAAGAAACGAAAGATTTTCTAAAGAATTTGATGAAGTACCAGAAGTTAAGGAAAGAGAAAAATATATACCACCAATGACACATCCTTGGAAATATGAATCATTTAAAAAGCAAATGCAGAAAGCACATTATCAGCATAAATATGCATAATATATTTTTCTCCCGGTTTCTTTGTTTCATTTCTTTTTCGTAAAAGAAATGAAAAGCCTGACCGACTTGAGGTCAAAAAAACGAGATATAAAATCCCGTTAATGTTTAAATTTTTTTGAGACATTTTCAAAAGTTATTGACACAAATTTAAATAATTTTTTTCAAAAATCCGTATATTTCTTATAAAAACCCATAAAATATTAAAAAAAGTTAAAAAAAGTACTTGATTATTTAAAAAATGTATTATATAATTAAGAAGTCTTACGGAAAAGTATTGGCCAATTAGCTCAGTTGGTAGAGCACTCGGCTGTTAACCGATAGGTCGTAGGTTCGAGCCCTACATTGGCCGCCATTTAGTACTTATACTCTCACAATGTGAGAGTTTTTTTATACCCTTAGCAGTCAAGTGCTTATCAACAAACCAAGATAATTATCTTTATATCAACAACCCCTGTTGATATGTTTTTTATATTTACTAGAATCATCTACTAAAGGTATTATCAAAGTAACTCGTTACTTTGACCCGCCAAAGGCGGAAATAAAAAAAGAAAAACTATAATTTCTCTAGTTCTTCTTTAAGTACCATATTAGTAACACCAGGATTAACCTTACCACTAGTCTTCTTCATAATAAGACCCATAATAAAACCATTAACATTCTTACCATTCTTATAATCCTCTATTACTTTAGAATTCTCACTAAATACCTCATTAATAATTCTTCTAATCTCTTCCTTATCACTAATTTGACTTCCCATCTCTTTAGCAATATCCATAACATTCTTATCTTCTTCGATAGCCTTAGTAAAAATATCTTTAGCCTGTTTATTAGATATCTTACCATCATCCATCATCTTTATAATAGAAGCAAAATCCTCTTCATTAATCTTAATATCCTCTAAAGATAAAAAGTTTTTATTCATATAACCAAGTAAGAAACCCACTATCATATTCGAAGTATCTACTGGATTACTACCATAAGAAATGATCTTTTCAAAATAATCAGATAATTTCTTATCTTTCGTTAAAGTATACGCATCGACTTTACCAATACCATACTCATCTATATATTTATGTCTTCTTTCATACTCAAGTATAGGTAAACAATTCTTAACACTATCAATAAAACTATCTCTAAGTCTAATCTCTGGAATATTACTTTCTCTATAATATTTATAATCAACAGCATCAACCTTACTTCTCATAAATACCGAAGTACCAAGATTTTCATCATATCTTCTTGTTTCCTGTTCAATAACTCCCCCAGACTCTAACACTTTAGTCTGTCTATCAATTTCCGATACAATAGCCTCTCTAACAGTCTTAAAAGAATTAATATTTTTCATCTCAACTCTTGTACCAAGCCTATCATCATTTTCTTTCTTTAAAGAAACATTAACATCAACCCTAATCTGACCAAGATCTGCTCTCGCATCACTTGCATCTAAATATAAGAGTATATTTCTATATGCTTCTAAAAATAATATAGCCTCATCAGCAGAATTAATACAAGGGTCCGTTACTGTCTCCAAAAGTGGTACACCAGCTCTATTATAATCAATTAAAGAATAAGTGCTCATATGATCCATATTAGCAGTATCTTCTTCTAAATGCGTATCTTGTATCGTAATCCTTTTAGAGCCACTATCTGTATCAATCATAACATAACCATGAACCCCAATAGGACTACCAAACTGTGTAATCTGATAACCTTTAGGTAAATCAGGATAATAATAATTCTTTCTATCAAAACATAACTTCTCAGGTACAGTACAGTTCAAAGCCATAGCA
>CAMODE010000059.1 GCA_946611235.1 uncultured Caryophanales bacterium
TAAGTTTAGATAAATATCCTATAGATAAAGAAATAGATGGTATTAAAATTGTTGATAGTTTGTCTTTACTTGATGATAAGGATAAATTAGAAATAATTAAGAAAAATATTTTGAAGGATTGATTATAATGACAGATGAAGAATATATTGATATAGCAATAGATATTAGTAAGAAAGCTAACAATCCTTATGGGGCTATTATTGTTAAAGATAATAAAATAATAGGTAGAAGTGATGATGATACTTTGATTATGAAGAGTATTTATTCTCATTCTGAATTATCGGCGATTGAGAGTGCCTCTGTTAATAAGAGTTTATATGGTGATTTAGAGGGGACTACTATCTATGTATCTTGTGAACCTTGTATGATGTGTATGGGGGCTATTTTATATGAAGGTATCTCTAAGATTGTATATGCTGCGAGTCTTCAAGATAGTAATGACTTATATTGTCCTGAGATGATTACAGATATTGATGTATTATCTAGATATGCAAATAATAAAATAGAAATTTACATAGAGAGAAAGCAATAGAAGTATTAAAAGAAAGAAATTAGATAGTGGAGGAATTATGACATTAGCAGTAATTATTACAATATTTGCATCTTTTTTATGGGGTGTAACAAATCATATTGATAAGTTTTTGATAAATGGTGTTGATGAATCTGCTGGTAGTGTAAAAACATTACTTGTGTTTTCAACATTAATCGCTGGGTTATGTTTATCTCCAATATGGCTCATTATTAGTAAGTTTTCTGTAAGTATAAGTAGTATTTCTTTGATATCGGTATTATTATCATCTTTTATCTATATATTAGCAACATATTTTTACTTTAAAGCCCTTGAAAAAAATGATGCTTCAATAGTAGTTGTTATGTTTCAGTTGATACCAGTATTTAGTTATATATTAGGGTTAATATTCTTTAAAGAGAATTTAACTTTGCATCAAATAATTGGTGGAGTAATTATTATTTTATCAGCGATACTTATATCATTTGATTTTGAAAAGAAGAACAATAAAAGTAAATGGATAGCATTACTTCTGATGACTTTATCATCTTTATCTTATGCAGTATATTTTTTCTTATTTGATATTAGTATTAGAAATAGTTCATATAATGCATGTACTTTTTGGCTTCAAATTGGATTCTTAATACAAGGTCTAATATTAATAAGTATTAAAAGTTTTAGAGTAACTTTTGTTAAAGCAATACAAAATAATGGCAAGAGATATTTTTCTTTAAATTTAACTAACGAAGTTATTAATTTAATAGCTAATTTTTTAGTTAATTATGCAAATGTTCTTCTTCCTTTGGCATTAGTAAGTATATTAAATGGTCTTCAAGGGGCATTTGTATTTATATTAGGAGTTATAGGTATTAAATTATTACCTAAATATTTTAAAGAGAATTTAGATAAAAAAGTAGTTATACAAAAAGTAAGTTCAATTATATTAAGTATAATAGGATTAATTATAATGTTTATTTAAAAAAACAGGAGTAAATATATATGAATATTCAAGTAAAACAACTTATTGATATAGATGATGAAACATTAGATATTATGTCAAATTGGATGTATAATTGGTGGGGTATAAAGAATGGATATAGTTATGATGGAATTAAATGTTATATGAAACATAGTTTGCAAAGAGAAAGACTCCCTTATACATATGGATTATTTGTTAATAATAAAATTATTGGTATGTTTCAATTAACATTAGAAGATTTAAATGTAAGACCTGATATATATCCTTGGCTATGTAATTTATATATTGATGAAGAATATAGAAATAAGGGTTATGGTAGAATCCTTTTAGAGTCTGTTAAAGGTATAGCTAAAAGTAAATTAGATTTTAATGAATTGTATCTATATACAAAGCATAGGGGTTTATATGAAAAATTTGGATGGAAATATATTTCTGATATTGATACTTTTAATGAAGAATCAAGAATAGAGAAGTTATATAAATTGGATTTATAAAAGAGGAGGAAAAGAAAATGAAAAACAATTATTTATTAGTTCATGGTAGTTTTGGGAGCCCTTTTGTTAATTGGTTTCCATATTTAAGAAAAGAAATTGAGGATAGGGGATTAGAAGTATATACTCCTGATTTTCCAACAGGTGTTGGATATCAGAATTATACTAATTGGTCTAATTTATTAAAGTGTTACTTAGCTGCTGGTATTATTAATGAGAATACTATTATATATGGTCATTCGATTGCTCCAGTATTTATTTGTAAATTTTTAATTGAAAATAAGGTAAAGGTTAAAAGGTTAGTATTTGTATGTGGATTTAATAATTATTTTGGTATTAATGAAGAATATGATACTGTAAATGGTAGTATGTATTTAGATAATCTATCTGATATAAAGAAGTATTGTGATGATATTATCTGCTACTACACAGAAAATGATCCTTATGTTAAATATGAAAAAGAAAAAGAGTTTGCAGATACAATTACGAATAATCAAATAGTTATAAAGGACGGTGGACACTTAAATTCAGAATCTGGATATACTGAGTTTAATGAATTGATAAAACATTTATAATGGAAGGAATAAGTGAATTATATGGTACAAATATCAAATGTAGTAATTAGAAAGGCTAGTGAGAAAGATGCAGATGATTGGGCTTTAATACTACATGATTCATTAAATAATACATATCAAAATTATATTTCACGTGATTATTTAGATAATAATTATACTGTAGAAAAATAAAAAGAAAGTTTTTTAAGTGATATTAATCGGGGGGGACAGAGCTTTATATATTGATAATTGATGAGGTTATTGTTGGTATATTAAAAATTGGTAAACCAATTAGGTATTATACAGATGGTAATAATTATTATCGTGTTGATATTGATGGAATTGGTGAAATTAAATCATTACATATAAAAAAGGAATATCAAGGAAGGGGGATAGGAGGCTTAGCTATTACTTTTGCAGAGAATAGACTTAGAGAACTAAATTATACAATATCTCATTTATGGGTAAAGCAACAAAATACTAAAGCAATAGAATTTTATAAACATATGGGGTATTTAGAGACAACTTATGTTAATCCTAATACAAATGATGGTGCTCCATCTATGGTTATGGAAAAGGAGATAACAAAAAGAAAATTTTTACATTAGTTATAATAATAATATTTATTACATAATTTTATGATTAAATATAGATGTTGGAGGGAAGAAAATGGATAAGATAATAATGCTTGGAACAGGTAATGGTGTAGCAATGAATTTGTATAATACTTGTTTTGTTATTCAAAATGATATTGGTAATTTTTTAGTTGATACTGGTGGTAGTATTGAAATAATAAAGAGGCTTAATGAAGTAGGTATAGATTTTAAAGAGATTCATAATATTTTTATATCTCATAGTCATACTGATCATGTATTAGGCTTAATATGGTTATTTAGGAAAATTAGTTTAGTTATTAAAATGGGTGAAACAATAGAACCTATTAACATTTACTGCAATGATGTTGCTTATAATTCCATCAAAGAAATCTTGAAATATTTTTTTCCTATTAAATTTATTGAATTAATTGATAGTCTAGTTAATTATATAGTATTAGATGACGGAGATAAATATAGCATAAATGGTATAAATTATACTTTCTTTGACATTAAAGCTAAAAGTACAAAACAATTTGGATTTGAATGCATACTTAATAATAAAAAATTATTGTTTCTAGGTGATGAAACATTAAATCCAGTTTTATATGATAGGTTTAAAAGGTTTGACTACGTGATGCACGAAGCATTTTGTTTAGATTCAGAAGAAAAAATATATCATGCTTTTCTAAAAAAGCATTCAACGACTAAGAGTGTTAGTGAAGTATGAATGATTTAAATATTAAAAATTTGATTTTATATCATACTGAAGAATCACATGGTGATAAAAGAAAAGAGTTATATACTAAGGAAGCTAAAGAATATTTTAATGGTAATGTAATTGTACCAGATGATTTAGAGGTTATTGATATTAAATAACAATAGGAGGTTATTATGTTATATGTAAGTGATATTATTAGAGAAGGAAATGGAGTTTTAATACAAGGAGATTCTTCTTTGGTATTGGGTGATTTTTCTAAAGACACGAGAACAATTAAAGAGGGGGATATTTATGTTGGTATTAAAGGGGATAACTTTGATGGTAATAAGTTTTATTTAGATGCTTTAAAAAAAGGAGCTATGGGATGTATTCTTGATAATATAGAAGAAGATATTCCTAATGAGTATAAAGATCGATTTATTGTTAAGGTTAATAATTCTTTGGAATGTATACAGAATTTAGCTAGATATAAGAGAAGCCTTTATAATATACCAGTAATTGGGGTTACTGGTAGTGTAGGTAAGACTTCTACGAAAGATATGATATATTCGGTATTAAAAGAAAAATATAAGGTATTAAAGACAGAAGGTAATAATAA
>CAMODE010000060.1 GCA_946611235.1 uncultured Caryophanales bacterium
AACTTTTAGTAATGAGATATTTTATGAAGGTCAAATATTTGATGCTTATTATTTACTTCTTAGGATATTTGATAGTTCTAAAAAGAGTATTATAATTATTGATAATTTTGCTGATAAAGAACTTTTTAAACTTCTTTCTAAGACTAAGAAAAATGTTACTGTATATAGTAAGAATATTAATAATGATTTAATTAAGAAATATAAGAAACAATATAGTAATGTTACATTAATAGAAAATGATTCTTTTCATGATAGATTTATTATTATCGATGAAGAAAGTTTATATCACTGCGGTTCTTCTTTTAAAGATTTAGGTACTAAGTGTTTTGCTTTTAATAGAATAGATAATAAAGAATTAGTTAATAGTTTGTTATCTAGTATTAAATATAAATAGAAGTTATTCTAATAATGGGCTTGGGAGGATTAATTTATTAATCCGGGAAGCGAAGCGGAAAGTTATATAAAATAATAAAATTTTTCTTTCTAAATAGATAGAAAGATGATATAATATGTAAAGAAAGAGGTGTTTTTATGATTATATTATCAGTTAATGCTGGTAGTTCATCACTTAAATTTACTGGTTTTGAAATGCCTAGTGAAGATGTTCTTATCAGTGGTGTATTTGAAAGAATTGGTATTGGAAGTAGTTTTTATACTATTAAAGTAAATGGAGAGAAGATTAAAAAGGAAGTTGATTTACCTGATCATAAGGTTGCTTTTGAGATTTTAATTAAAGAACTTCTTGATAATAAGATTGTTAGTTCTTTAGATGAAATCAAAGGTGTTGGTCATAGAGTAGCTCAAGGTGGTTCTTATTTTAAGAAGTCAGAGATTGCTACAGATGATGTTATTGCTAAAGTAGATGAGTTATCTAGTATAGCTCCGCTTCATAATCCTCCCGCTATTGAGGGTATTAAGGCTGCTAAAGCAGTTATGCCTAATGCAGTTCAAACAGTTGTATTTGATACAGCTTTCCATCAAACTATGGCTCCAACGGAGTTTATGTATGCTATTCCTTATAGTTATTATGAAGATTATGATATTAGAAAATATGGTTTTCATGGTACTAGTCATAAATATGTTAGTATGAGAATGAATGAGATATTAGGTAGAACAGATACTAAACTTATTACTTGTCATATTGGTAATGGAGCTAGTATATCTGCAGTTAAAGATGGTAAATGCGTAGATACTTCGATGGGTCTTACTCCTAATGCTGGTCTTATTATGGGATCAAGATGTGGAGACATGGATGCTACTGTTGTTACTTATATTATGGAAAAAACTGGTATGAATGCTAAAGAGATGGATACTGTTCTTAATAAACAAAGTGGACTTCTTGGTATATCAGGTGTTAGTAGTGATTCAAGAGACATTGAAAACGGTATTAAAGAAGGTAATGAAAGATGTATTCTTGCCCAAGATATGTATGTTAAGAGAATTGTTGAATATATTGCTAAATACTATGTGCTTCTTGAAGGATGCGATGCGATAGTATTTACTGCAGGTGTTGGTGAAAATAGTATTAGTACTAGAAAACAAATACTTGATAAACTTAAAGTTCTTGGTATTAAAGTAGATGAAGATGCTAATAACGTTAGAGGAGTAGAAACTAAGATTACTACTGATGACTCTAGTATTCCAGCATTTATTATTCCTACTAACGAAGAATTAATGATTGCTAAAGATACTTATTCTCTAGTATTACAAGGATAGTTATGAATATTTATAAACAAATATTTAAAGTAATTAAGAAGTATGATACTATTGTTATTGCTCGTCATATAGGAGCAGATCCTGATGCATTAGGAGCTCAATTTGCTCTTAAAAATATTATACTTAGGTTATTTCCCGATAAGAACGTATATGCTGTAGGTAATCCTGCGAGTAGATTTAAATTCTTTGGTAATAATGATAAAATAGATGATATTAATACTAATAAATCACTACTTATTGTTGTCGATACTCCTGATTTAAAAAGAATTGATGGTGCAAATCCGAGTGACTTTGAATACATTATTAAGATAGACCATCACCCTATTATTGATAAATATGGTAATATTGAGGTTATTGATGATAGTGCATGTAGTGCTAGTCAATTAATACTTGAATTTGTTTATGCTAATAATATTAAACTTACTAAAGAAGAAGGAGAACTATTATACTTAGGTATTGTTGGTGATACTGATAGATTCTTACATGATTATACAAGTACTCGTACCTTTGAACTTGTTACTAAATTACTTAAAGATACTGGTATTGATTTTACTTCATTATATAAGAATTTATATCATAGACCTATATCTGAAGTTAAATTTGAGGGATATATCTATAATAATTTAACTCTTACAGATAATGGTGTTGCATATATTAAGCTTACTGATAAAATTATGAAAGAATATGGAGTAGATAGTGCCGCTGCGGGTAATATGATAAATGACTTAAAATTTGTCGATGAGATAATCGTTTGGATATTTTTCTCTGAGGATGTTAAAAGTAATTTAATTAGAGCTAATATTAGATCAATAGGACCATATGTTAATGAAACAGCAACAATCTTTGGTGGTGGAGGACATATATATGCCTCTGGTGCTAGATTAAAATCATGGGAAGATGCTGATAAATTAATTGAAGCATATGATGAACTTGTAAAAAATTATAAAAAGTTAAACTAATGTTTGACTTTTTTTCTTTTTTATGATAATATATCTTACTGCTTGAGGGGTATTACACATAAAAAGAAAGGATTTGGTTATATGGAAAATAGGATTAAAGAAGAAATTAGAAGTATGAACGCTGTTTCTTTAAAGGATTTATATGAACTCTTTAATAAATATGGAAAAGCAGATGTATTGAACGTTTTTAAAGACTTAATAAAAGAAAATGAAACGGACATATTTTCAAAATATTTTGATGTTTTTTGTTATATTTTTTTTGATAATAGTGGATTTAAAAGCGTATATAATAAGGTATCAAGTATTTTTGATGAAGAAAAATTCGAAAAATTATTAATTTTTATAGAGCAATTAAAACAAATAGGTAAAGAGGATATTTCAAATTTTAGCCTACTATTAAAAGAGATATCTCCCGATAAAGAGGAAGACAGCATTGAATTAATTGATTATTCTAATACAGAGAATAGTTATAATGAATTAGACGTAGAAAATAATAATGATGTTGACTTTAATGATGGTCCTTTTCCTGAAACGATTAAATTATATTTAAAAGAAATAGGAAGCATTCCAGAATTATCTGAGGAAGAATTAGCTGAATTATTTAAAAAATATTATGCTGTAGATGATGCTGCAGATGATGGTAAACTTGTTTCTGTTAAGAAAGCTATTAAGAAAAAAATAGTCGAAGCTAATTTGAGATTAGTTGTTAGCATTGCCAAAAAATATATTGGTCGCGGATTAGATTTCTTAGATCTTATTCAAGAAGGAAATATAGGATTAAATAGAGCTGTTGAAAAATTTGAATTATCTAAAGGATATAGATTTTCAACGTATGCTTCTTGGTGGATTAGGCAAGCTGTTACTAGAGCAATCGCAGATCAATCTAGAACTATTAGAATACCAGTTCATTTAAATGATACTATTAATAGGGTTATAAAGGCAGAAAGAAGACTAACCATTGAATTAGGTAGAAAACCTACAGATGAAGAAATAGCTAATAATCTCGGAATTAAAGTGGAACATGTCTATGAGGCAAAAAAGATTATATTTAAATTTAATGGTACTTCTCTTGATACACCAATAAGTGCTGATGATGAAGAAATTACTTTACTTCATTATATTTCAGATTCTGAAGCGTTAAATCCTGAGGAAGAATCATTAAAAGGTGAAGCTTATAGTGGATTGAATGCCGCTCTTGATTCGTTGTCTCCAAGAACTAGAGATATTCTTAAATGGAGATTTGGACTGATGGATGGTAGACCTCATACGTTAGAGGAAGTAGGTCAAAAATATGAAGTTACTAGAGAAAGAATTAGACAAGTTGAGGCAAAGGGTCTTAGACAATTAAGAAGTCCCTCAAAAAGAAAATATTTTAATAATTATAAATAATGAAAGGATGAATCTCCTTTCTTTTTTATTTTAAAATATAAATAATCGTGTTATAATAGTGTAGGAATGAGGGATAATATGTTAAAAATAGAAAATTTAAGTGTTAATATTAATAATAAACAAATCTTGAATAATTTTAATTTAGTTATAAATAATGGAGAAGTACATGTTATTATGGGGCCTAATGGTGTTGGTAAAAGTACTTTATCTAGAGTTATTATGGGAGACTCTAATTATATTGTTACTGATGGTAGTATATTATTTGATGGAGATAATTTACTTCCTTTATCTGTGGATGAAAGGGCTAAAAGAGGTATTTTTCTTGCTATGCAAAATCCTGTGGAAATTGACGGGGTAAGTAATCAAGATTTTTTAAGAACCGCTATGAGTAGTATTGAAAATAAACAAATAGGTCTTTATGATTTTATTTTAAGTTGTGAGAAAGGTGCTAACGATCTTTCTATGAATAAAGAGCTAATCCATAGAAGTCTTAATACTGGTTTTTCTGGTGGAGAAAAGAAAAAAAATGAAGTATTACAAATAAAATTATTAAAACCTAAATTTATTATACTTGATGAACTTGATTCTGGATTAGATGTTGATAGTCTTAGAATATGTGCGGAAAATATATGGAAATATAAAGAAGGAAATAAAGATACATCTATTCTTATTATTACGCATCATCCTAAAATTCTTGAATATATTAAACCTGATTTTGTTCATATTCTTGAAAATGGTAAAATAGTCAAAACGGGTGACTATAATTTAGCTTTAGATATTGAAAAAAATGGTTATAATGCTGTTACTAAAGAGGATAAAAATGAATAAAATAAGTATAGTTAAGAATAATGTTATTCCTTTTGATAGTAGTAATATTATAATTTGTAATAATAATATTTCTATTTTAGATAGTGGAAATTATGTATTAGAATATATAGACTGTGATGATGTTAAATTAAATATTCATGTTGATAAGAATAAATGTATTAATTTATTTGAATATTCTTATGATAATGACATTAGTGTTAATAATAAATATAATATTGATAAAAAGGCAAGCTTAATTATTAATAAGTTTTATTGTAATAAAAATAGTAATGAGAATATTGATATTAATCTTAATGGAGAAAATGTTTTTGTTAAATATAATTTTTCTAGTATATCTAATGGAATAGATAAATATAAGATTAATATATATCATAATGCTAAAAAAACTAATAGTGATATTTTTAATAAAACTATTGCTAAAGAAAGTAGTAGTAATTATTTTGATATTAATAGTTATGTAGAAAATGGTATTATAGATACTTATCTTAATCAGAGTACAAAGATTATTACTTTAGGTGACTCTGATAATAGAATTAATCCGAATATGTATACTTATGATAATAGTACTACGGCGGTACATTCTTCAGTAATAGGTAGTGTAAGTGAGGATGAATTATTCTATTTAATGAGTAGAGGGATATCTTATGATGAAAGTATTAGACTTATTGTTAAAGGTACTCTTTTATCTAATATTAATATTCCTTGTGAATACTGGCAAGAAATTAATGATATAATTGATACTTTAGGAGGTGAATAGATGAATAGAGATGATTTTGAAATACTTAAGAAAAATATTATTTATTTTGATAATGGAGCTACGACTTTAAAACCTAATGTTGTAAGAGATAGTATTTTAAAGTATTATGATGAGTATACGGCAAATGCTCATAGAGGAGACTATAAAACTAGTGCAATAGTGGATAATCTTTATGAAGAAGCTAGAGAAAAGGTATGTAAATTTATTAATGCTAAGGAAAAATCAGAGATTGTTTTTACTAGTGGTACGACGAATAGTATGAATATGATCATCTTTGGTTATTTCAAGAACTATTTAAAAGAAGGCGATGAAGTACTTATTACTTTAAGTGAACATGCTTCGAATATTGTTCCTTGGTTTATGTTAGAGAAAGAAATTGGTATTAAGGTTAATTATATTGATTTAGATGATAAACATGAAGTTAGTATAGATAATGTTAAGAAAGCTATTACTGATAAGACTAAAGTGATATCTATTGCAATGACTACGAATGTAGTAGGAGATACTAGACCTATTAAAGAGATTAGTAAGATTGCTCATGATAATAATATATTAATGGTAGTGGATGCAGCTCAGGCAGTAGCACATAACAAAGTAGATGTACAAGATATGGATATTGATTTTATGGCTTTTAGTGGTCATAAGATGTATGGTCCTACAGGCACAGGTGTATTATATGGTAAATTTGACTTATTAGATAAAGTTACTCCATTTAATTATGGTGGAGGAATGAATGCTATGTTTACGAAAAATGGTTATGTTGAACTTAGAGAAATTCCGACAAGATTAGAGGGAGGAACTCCGAATATCGAAGGAGTATTAGGTCTTAGTGAAGCGATTAGTTATATAGAAGATATTGGTATTGATAAGATTAATAAGTATGAGAAAGAGCTTAGAAAATATCTTATTAGTGAACTTGATAAATTAGATTTTATTGATGTATATAATAAAGAAGTTGATACTAATATAGTAGCATTTAATATTAAGGGGGTATTTGCTCAAGATACAGCAGTATACTTAGATAAATATAATATATGTGTAAGAGCAGGTAATCATTGTGCTAAGATACTTGATAATGAACTTAATATTAGTAATACGGTTAGAATTAGTTTATCTTTTTATAATAATAAAGAAGAAATTGATCTACTTATTAATGTACTTAAAAATAGTGAAAATATATGGAAGGAAATATTGTAATGGATAGGAATCTTAAGAGAAGTATTATTTTAGATAATTATCAAAATGCTAATAAGAAATATATTAGTGATGGAGAAGAATTTACAAAGATTAATACAAGAAATGTTAGTTGTATTGATAATCTAGATATTTATATTGATTTAGAAGATAATATTATTAAAGATATTTCTTTTGAAGGAGAAGCTTGTGTTATTAGTATATCTTCCACTAATATCTTGATTAATTTACTTATTGGTAAGTCTAAAGAAGATGCATTATATTTGATAGATAATTATCTTAAAATGATTAATGAAGAAGAATATGATAAAGAAGTACTTAAAGAATTATTAGTATTTGATGATACTAGTAAACAACCATCTAGAATTAAGTGTGCTACTCTTACTGCTAATGGGATTAAGAAATTTTTAGAGAATAATTAAGAATACTTGAATTTATATTTAAGTATTCTTTTATTTAACCGCTTCGCTACTCGAAATAACCTTTGGTTATTTCTTTCTTGTACTAGAATTATCCTTTAATTATTGTTTATTTATAGTTCATGGACCTTTTTAGTTAACTTTGATATTTTATATTGACAGGAGTATCTAATTTGTGATAAAGTTTTTGTGCTAAGAATTGTTCTTAGAAAAATTAATTTTTTGGAGGGGTTTTGATATGATTCAAACATTAGAAAAAGATTTTAAATCGGTCATTAATGAAATTAAAAATGATATTAAAGATACTCAAATTAGAGCAGTGCAACAAGTAAATAGTGAATTAATATTATTATATTTTAGAATTGGGAAACACTTGAATGATAATTATAAATATGGAAATAAATTTATAGATGAACTTTCAAAAGAATTAAAAATTGAATTTCCAAATTTTAAAGGTTCTTCGATTAGAAATTTAAAGTATATGAAATCTTTTTATCTTGAATACAAAGATGATGAAGTTGTGCAACATCTTGTTGCACAACTTCCTTGGGGACATAATTTATTATTAATGCAAAGAATTAAAGATTTTAATACACGAATAATATATATAAAAGCTACAATTGCTAATGGTTGGAGTAGAAGTATTCTAGATACACAAATAGAATCTAAATTCCATCAAAGACTTGGTAAAAGTTATAATAATTTTGGTTTGTCTCTTCCAAAACTAGATAGTGATTTAGTTAATAATACTTTAAAAGATCCTTATATATTTGATTTTATTACTTTAAAGAAAAACTATAAAGAGGTTGAATTAGAAAGGGCAATGCTTGAAAAAATTAAAAATGTATTATTAGAACTCGGAAAAGGTTTTACTTTTGTTGGTAGTCAATATAAAATTAGCACGGAACATAATGATTATTACATTGACTTATTATTTTATCATTTACAATTAAGATGTTATGTTGTTGTTGAACTTAAAGTGACTGAATTTAAACCTGAATATATTGGTCAGTTGGGATTTTATGTTAAAGCAATAGATAAAACACTTAAAACTGATTTAGATAATCCTACTATTGGTCTTCTATTGTGTAAAAATAAAGATAAATTATCTGTAGAATGGTCTTTAGAATCAACTAATGTACCAATAGGAGTATCTTCTTTTGAAATTGGTAAATATATTCCTAAAGATATTTTAGAAAAATTACCAACTGAGGAAGATATAAATTTACATATAAATATTTAAGAATAATTTGTTTTTAGTCGCAATTTGCGACTAAAAAAATAAAATTTTTATTATTCTTATATTAAACTAATATAGGTATTATATAAAATCAAGAGAAGGCACATATGAATGAATTACAAGTAATAGATAATAAAGGGATACAAAGTATGATACATGAATTTAGAGGAGTACAAGTAATACTAGATAAAGACTTAGCTTTTCTTTATGATACTGAGACAAGAAAAATAAATCAAGCAGTTAAAAGAAATATAGAGAGATTTCCAGAAGAATTTTGTTTTCAGTTAAATGAAGATGAATATAGGAGTTTGAGATCACAAATTGTGATCTCAAATGAAAAGAGTAATCGAGGTGGGGTTAGATATCTTCCTTTTGCTTTTACTGAACAAGGTGTAGCTATGCTTAGTGCTTTACTTAAAACAGAAAAAGCGGTTAAGCAAAGTATTGCAGTTATGAATGCTTTTGTTGCTATGAGAAGATTTTTATCTAGTAATTTATTAGAACAAAATTTTTATAAGAATAAAGTTTTAGAGCACGATGAAAGAATTAAAATACTTGAAGACTCTTTTTCTAGTAAAACATTTAGTAATGAATTATTTTTTGATGGACAAATATATGATGCTCATTCTTTATTATTAAAGATTATTAATGGTGCTAAAAAGAGTATTGTTATTATTGATAATTATATATCTAGTGAACTATTAGATATATTATCTGAGACAAATAAAGATGTTATTATTTATAGTAAGAATCTTAATACTAATTTAATTAACAAATATAATAGTCAGTATAGTAATGTTTCTTTTAATATTGATAATAGATTCCATGATAGGTTTATTATTATTGATGATAAAACTTTATATCACTGTGGAGCTTCTTTTAAAGATTTAGGTACTAAGTGTTTTGCTATTAATAAGATTGATAATGAAGATATGTTAAAGAGTTTAATAGACAAATTATAATATAAGTAGAAGATCCTTCTGGTAATGGAGTCTTCAAAAGCATGCTTTTGAAGGGCCGCCAATGGCGGAAAAAATATAATGTAAAAATGATGTAAAAATATTTAACTATTTAGTAAATTTTGATAAAATAATAGGTAGGTGGTATTATGCAGGACAAGATGAAAAAATTATTAGAACAAATTAATATGAAAAGTGATTATTTAGAGAATGCAAGTATTGATAAGATAGTAGTTTATGATAAGAATAATCTATGGGAATTTTATATTAATAATGATAATATTTTACCTGTATATATATATGATGAATTATGTAATAGACTAAAGAGTACTTTTAAAAAGATAGATGACATTATTATTAATATTAATACTAGTAATAAAGATGATGAGTATTTAGATGATTACTTTGATAAATTACTTAATATTTTAGGTAATGATAGTATTAAGTATGCTACTTTTATAGGAAGAAAATTAAGATTAGATGGGGATAAGTATTTATTTGATGTTTATAATAAGGCTGAATATACTTATATGATAGAGAAGAAAGAATACTTAAATAAATGGATGAAGAGATATGGATTTGATATTAATATTGAGATAGTACTTACGAAGAACAAAGAAGAAGAAATACTTAATGAGATAGAAAAGGATAAGGTAGTAGAGGCTCCTGTTATTAAAGTAAAGGAAAATGTACCAGAAGTTAAGACAGAAGAGAAGAAATATTATAAACCTAAGAAAGATACTAGTGTTACTCCGATTAAAGATTTATTATATGAAGTTGATAATGTTACGATAGAGGGTATGATCTTTGGTATTGATATGTTTGAATCAAAGAGTGGATATAAGATTATTACTCTTAAGGTTACAGATAATAATGATAGTATTTATGTTAAGATGTTTACTAAAGAAGATGAAGAGTATGCCAGAATTAAGGATTTGTTAAAAGAGGGTTCTTGGTATAACTTCTATGGTAAAGTACAAATGGATAAATATTCTAATGAACTTACTTTTACTACTAGGTATAAAGATGTAGAGAAAATTGAAGGTCCTAAAGAAGAGAAGATAGTAGATAATGCTGAAGTTAAAAGAGTAGAACTTCATGCTCATACGATGATGAGTCAGATGGATGGTATAACTAGAGTTGATTTGGGTAAACATACTTGTGAGTTAGTAAGTAGATGTATTGAAATGGGTTATAGAGGCGTTGCTATTACTGATCATAATGGATGTCAAGCTTTTCCTATTGCTTATGGAATAGTATCATTTTACAATAAAAAAATAGAAGATCCTAGTAAGAAATTTAAAGTATTATATGGTACTGAGTTAACACTAGTAGATGATACAGTTAATATTGTTATTAGACCTGATGAACGTGACTTACTAAAATCCGAATATGTTGTATTTGATACTGAGACAACGGGATTTAATGCTGGTGGAGCAGATCAAATGATTGAGATTGGTGCTGTTAAGATTAAAGATGGTGTTATTACTGATAGATTTGATGAACTTATTGATCCAGGTAGACATATTCCTGATAAGATTAGCCAGCTTACTAATATTACTGATGAGATGGTTAAGACTTGCGACAACGAAGAGAATGTTACTAAGAGATTCTTAGAATGGACTGGAGAAGCTCCAATGGTTGCTCACAATGCTAAGTTTGATATTTCTTTTATGGAAATGGCGATGAAGAAATATAATCTTGGCGAGTTTAAGAATACTGTTGTGGATACTCTTGAACTATCAAGAGCCTTAGATACTGGTTTTGCTAGGCATAGTTTATCAATGCTTGTTAAGAGATATAATGTTCCATGGGAAGAAGATGCTCATCATAGAGCGGATTATGATGCGGAAGGTACAGCCTTAGTCTTTGCTAAGATGCTTCAAAAGCTAGAAATGCAAAACTATAAGACTATTAGTGATTTGGATAAATTAGTATCGAAAGATGAAATTCATAAATTTGGTAGAACTTATCATTTTAATGCGATTGCTTTAAATAAGGCTGGTCTTAAGAATTTATTTAAGATTATATCTCTTGCTAATACTACTTATTTATATAAAACTCCGAGAATACTTAGAAGTAAACTTAATGAACTAAGAGAAGGACTTCTAATTGGTAGTGGCTGCTACGAAAGTGAAGTATTTATCGAAGCTAGAAGTAAAGAGGGAGAAGAACTTACTAATATTATTAATTTTTATGATTATGTAGAAGTTCAGCCTCCTGAAGTATATGGTCATCTTTTACAAACTAGCGATTTTAAGAGTGAAGATGAATTAAAAGAACATATTAAGAAGATAGTGGATGCTACTAAAGAAGCTGGTAAGATTATAGTGGCTACTGGGGACGTGCATCATTTTACGAGAGAAGATAAGATATATCGTGAGATTATTGTTAATCAGAAAGTTCCAGGAGGTGGTAGACATCCTCTTGCTAAGAAAGAAATTACAAGTATTCCATCACAGCATTATAGGACTACTGATGAAATGCTTAATGACTTTGAATTTTTAGGTAAAGACCTTGCTTATGAAATAGTTGTGGAAAATACAAATAAAGTTCTTGATATGAGTGAAGAGATCGAAGTTATTATTGATACTGGTGGTATTCCTTTTTCTCCAAGAGTTAAGAGTGATGATGGTAAGAGTTATTTGGATTGTCCTAAAGTGGTTACAGAACTTGTATATACAAAAGCTAAAGATTGGTATGGAGATAATCTTCCACATAATATTGAAGAGAGAATAGCTAAAGAGCTATATGGTGATATTGTATATAGGATATGGAATGAGAAGATTAAAAAAGAAACTCCTGATATTAGTGATGAAGAATTAGAAAAAGAAGTATTTAAAAACTTACATGAAACTATTGTTAAAGGCTTTGATGAAGTTAAATCTTTGGTGGGAGATTATGTTAAGACTAATTGGACAGAAGAAGATGGAGAACTTAATGATGATACACTAGCTAAAAAGGTTAAGAAAGAACTTGGTGGTATTATAGGTGGGGGATTTGATCCAATATACTTAATTGCTCAAAGACTTGTTAAACACTCTAATGATGATGGTTATTTAGTTGGATCAAGAGGATCTGTTGGTTCATCTTTTGTAGCTACAATGATGGGTATTACGGAAGTTAATCCGCTTCCAGCACATTATAGATGTTTAAAATGTAAAACTAGTATTTTTAAAGATAGTGATGGTAATGATCTTGGTGCTACTTATTCTAGTGGATTTGATTTACCTGATATGAAGTGTCCTAACTGCGGAGAACCATTATATAAAGATGGTCAAGATATGCCATTTGCTACTTTCTTAGGATTTAATGCTGATAAAGTTCCTGATATAGACTTAAACTTTTCGGATTTGAATCAAGCTTCAGCCCATGAATATACGAAAGTATTATTTGGGGTAGATAATGTATATAGGGCAGGCACAATTGGTACTGTTGCGGAAAAGACTGCTTTTGGTTTTGTACGTGGATATTTTGAAGATAAAGGTATTATGAATAAGAGAACATGTGAGATTGAAAGACTTGCTATTGGTTGTACGGGTGTTAAGAGAACAACTGGTCAGCATCCTGGTGGTATTGTTGTTGTTCCGGATTATATGGATGTATCGGATTTTACTCCATTTCAGTTTCCAGCGGAAGATCCTACGAGTGCATGGAGAACAACGCACTTTGATTACCATGCTATTGACCAAGATTTATTAAAACTAGATATTTTGGGTCACTCTGATCCAACTCAGCTTAGACTTATTCAAGAGTTATCTGGTACGGATATTTTAAAGGTACCTCTTGATGATAAGGAGACAATGAGTATCTTTACTTCTACTAAAGCATTAGGGGTAACTAATGAACAAATTATGTGTGAAACTGGTACTTTAGGTATACCTGAGTTTGGTACTCCGTTTACGATTGCTTTGGTTTACGAGACAAAGCCAACGACTTTTGCCGAACTTATTAAGATATCTGGATTATCCCATGGTACTGATGTATGGGTAGGTAATGCACAGGAACTTATTAAGAATAATGTTGTTCCATTTAAAGAGGTTATTGGATGTCGTGATGATATAATGGTTTATTTAATGTATCATGGTGTTGAACCTATTAAAGCATTTAAGATTATGGAGTTTGTTCGTAAGGGTAAAGCTAGTAAAGATCCTGATACTTGGGCTAAACATAAAGAAACAATGGAGAAGGCTGGTATTGAGAAGTGGTTTATTGATAGTTGTTTTAAGATTAAGTATATGTTCCCTAAGGCACATGCTGCTGCTTACGTTATTAGTGCCTTTAGAATTGCTTGGTATAAGGTTCATATGCCTGCATATTTTTATGCTTCTTGGTTTAGTACGAAAGCTACAGACTTTAATATTGAAGCTATGATTAAAGGTTATGATGCTATTAAGAATGTACTAGTAGATATTGCTAATAAGGGATTTGATGCTACGAATAAAGAAAATGGCGTATCTGAATGTTTAAAGGTAGCCCTTGAAATGTCGGCGAGAGGATTAAAAGTAGCTAAATATGATTTATATAAGAGTAAAGGTAAAATCTTTACAGTACAGGATGATAAGACTATTATTCCTCCATTTAGTGCTATTGATGGACTAGGTGATGTTGTAGCTATGAATATAGAGAGTGAAGCTTCTAAAGGACCATTTATTAGTATTGAAGATTTTCAATCTAGATGTAAGGTATCACAAACTCTTATTGATAAAATGAGAGTTATGGGTATATTTGATGGTATGCCTGAGACTAGTCAACTTAGTTTATTTTAATAATAAAAATATTTCCCGGGAAATAATTATTCTTGGGAAATATTTTTTGTATAGTTATGTAAAGTTTTATTATTCTTTTATTTAACCGCTTCGCTAACGAATTAACAAGTTAATTCGCGGAAACCTTCTAGTGGAATAATCCATAATTAGTAATTTATTTTTAGTAAAGAAAATTGTTAGTAGCCTAAATTATTGAGATATATTATTTTTGAGATAGGTTAAAATTTTTATGTTGACAATTATATTCAATATTATTATAATATTAATTAATTATTTGTGGGGTGTTTAAATTATGAATAATAACTTAATTAAGGTAAATGATAATTTCGGTGTTGTTACTGGAGATAAGGGTAGAATTACTATTATTAATAAGGAAAGTTCTGATTATGATTTGGAAACTATTTTAATTAAAGAAAATGAAAAAGAAGAAGCAGAAGCAAAACTGAATAAGGCAAATAAAGGTTTAAAGGAGAATAAAAGTAATACTATTGAAGGTATTTTTTGGGACATTTTATTAATTGGAACTGAAGTAGTGCTATTTATAGGGGCACCTAAAGTTTCTCTACCTGTGTTAATGCCTTTAGTAGGAATTATTTTCAAGGGAATTTCTATTATATCAAATGGCACAATAATAGGAAGATATATAACAAAAAAGAAATATAGTAAGATTATCCCTGAGTTAAAAGAAAATATTTTAAAATTGCAAAATGAATTATCTGAAATGAAAGAAAAAACAAAGTATTCTTCTGATTCTCTACTTCCTAATCCTAGAAGTTCTCTTCGTAATTCAGATAGTTGCATCTTGGAAAATAATGATGAAATATTATCAGTCACTGAATATAACATTAATGAAGAAACTAATATTAAAGTATTAAAACTAAGAAGATAGTTTTTTTTTAATAATTGTCAAATTTATTTTTTTCTATTGATAATAATAACTTTCTGTTATATACTTAAATTAGGAGAGTGATTTAATGAGTAAAGCAGAAGAAACTAAAGAATTACTTAAATCTATTACAGATAAAGCTTTTGAGGGTATTGGAGGTAATAAAGAATATGTTCCTGGAACAGGATTAACTGGTAGAAATTACTCTACTTGGGGCAATTATAATGTTGAGGGTCCTTACTTTTCCGACGTCGAGAAAAAAATCATTGAAATGCTTGAGGATGGTTATGAATCACCATATATTGCCGAGACACTTAGTATTCCAGAAGAAGTAGTAGATAAGACTATTATAGCCTATGAAAATAAAACAAAATTTCATAAATAATTTATTTATTAAGAGCCTATATTTTTAGGCTTTTTTTGATAGTTTATTTAATGATTATTATAATTATTATAAATAATAATTTAATAGTGGTTAAAAAGAGACTAAGTCTAGATAATATTTTAATTTTTTACTAAACATACACAAATTATTTACTTTTGTGAATAAATAGTATAAAATGTTAGTAGGAGGTATCTATATGCTTTATTTTCATAAAGAACTAAAAAAGATTTATAAATATGATTATAATATTCAAAAAGAGGTAGGAAAGAAAAACTTATATAAACTTGATATTGGATTATATTCTGATAAAGAATTTGTTAATCCACTTGAGGTTATTGCTAAAAAATATCCTAATGCAATACTTACTGATGATAGTGCTTTTTATTATTATGATTTAACTGATGTTGTACCTGATTATTATTATTTGGCTACTTCTAGAACAGATACCAGAATTAATAATGATAATGTTAAACAGGTGTTTATTTCAAATGAACTTTTTAGTATTGGTATTGATAAAATTACTATTGAAAATGTAGAGATTAATATTTATAATAAAGAAAGGATGCTTGTTGAACTTATTAGAAAAAGAAATAAGATTCCTTTTGATTATTATAAGGAAATTATTAATAATTATAGAAAAATTACTGATAAGTTAGATATTTATAAAATAAGTGAATATATTTCTTATTATAGAAATGAGCATACTTTATATGATATATTGCAAAGGGAGGTTTTTTAATGAATTTAGAACAATTACGACAGGAATATGTTAAAAAAGGATTAACTCTTGCTAATGCTGAGGCTACTATATGTCAAGATATTATTTTAAACAAGATTGCTAAAAGTAGTTTAAATAGAAATGTTACTATTAAAGGTGGAGTAGTTATGTATGGAATATCAAATGACAAAAGAAGAGCTACTAGAGATATTGATTTAGATTTTATTAAATACTCACTTGATGATAAAGCAATTGAAAAATTTGTTGAAAAATTAAATATTCTTAATGATGGGATTAGTATTATAATTGTAGGTAAACCTCAAATGTTACATCACCAAGATTATAATGGTAAAAGAATTGATGTGGTTTTGAATGATGAATATGGGTTTTCGATAACAACAAAACTAGATATTGGCGTAAATAATATGTTTAATATAGATCAAGAAGAAGTATGTTTTAATTTAGATGTTATTAATGAAAAAGCTGTTCTTTTAATTAATTCACCTGAGCAAATTGTTTGTGAAAAACTAAAATCTCTTCTGAAATTTGGTATTAGATCTACGAGATATAAAGATATTTTTGATTTTTATTATTTAATTAATAATATTGAGTTAAATATTAATGCATTAGTTAAAATTATTGATTTAATGATTGTTAATGATAAAGTAATGCGAGAAAATTCAATTACTGATGTTATTAATGATTTAAAAATAGTATTAACAAATAAGGATTATCTAAAAAAATTAAAAAGTGCTAGAAATAATTGGTTAGAAATCCCTACTAATGAAGTTGTTAATATTATTATGAGATTTTTTGAATCTTTAGAATTTGTTAAAGAATGATATCTAGTATCATAAATAATTAATGGCTATACCACTAGAAGAGTTTCAAACTAACAATCGTTAGTTTGACCCGCCAATGGCGGAATTAATATAAAAAAATAATTAAAGCCTTTATTTATAGGCTTTTTTTTGATATAATTTTATTAGTGAGGTATAGATTATGGATGAGAGAGAATTTGATTCTAGTAATAATGAATATATAGATATTAATCGAAGTGACTATTATAGTAAGAAGTTAGATTGGGATATGGCTATTGGTCTTCAGAAAGTAGATAATCTTAAACCTTCAAAATATTTAGAAAACTTATTAGAAGAAAATATATCTGGTAATTTAACTATTACCGAAGTTAAAAATGAATTAAGAGATTATTATATCGAAAAAGAAAGAAAAAATGATATTAATTATAATGAACTTGAATGTGATTTTGTTTCTACTAGAATAGTTGAATTACTTGATATTAATCATTTTGAATTATCAGTTAATTATATAAAATATATTCATAAATATTTATTTCAAGATGTTTATGAATTTGCTGGTGAATTTAGAAGAGTTAATTTTTCTAAGAAAGAAAAAATATTAAATAATGATTCTGTGTCATATGGAGACTCTAAAAATTTAAATGAGTCTTTAGAATATGATATATCTTTAGAAAAAGAAAAAGACTATGACAATATGAATATTGTAGATGTTATTAATAATATTAGTGATTTTTCTTCAAGAATATGGCAAGTTCATCCTTTTAGAGAGGGTAATACTAGAACTACGGCTATATTTATTCAAAAATATTTAATTAGTCTTGGATATAAAGTAGATAATTCTTTATTTAAAGATAAATCTGTTTATTTTAGAAATGCTTTAGTTAGAAGTAATTACTTTAATAATTATTTAAACATTAGAGAAGATAATAGTTTTTTGATTAAGTTTTATGAAAATTTACTTTTAGGTAAGAATAATAATCTTCATTCTAGTGATTTAATTGTTAAAGAGTTATTTAATGAAGAAAAATAAACTAAAAATTCACAATTTATTTATTTTGTGAGTAATTAGTAAAAAATAATTAGAAAGAATTGGTGATAATTATGGAAAAAGTAATATTAGTAGATGGTAATAATTTATTATTTAGAAGTTATTATGCTACGGCTTATACTGGTAATATTATGAGAAATAGTAAAGGATTTCCTACGAATGGTTTATATGGTTTTGTTAATATGATTAATAAAATTATATCTGAAGAAAATCCTAAGTATATGATGGTTGCTTTTGATATTGGTAAGACTTTTAGACATGAAAAGTATAAAGAATATAAAGGTGGTAGAAGAGAGACTCCTGATGATTTAAAGATGCAGTTTCCTGTAGCCAAAAAAATACTTACGGCGATGGGAATTAAGTATTTAGAAAAAGAAGGGTATGAAGCTGACGATATTATTGGTACTATTTCTAAATACTGTGAAAGTGATGATAAGTATGAAGCTTTAATAGTAAGTAGTGATAAAGATTTATTACAACTTATTAGTGATGAGACTACGGTTAAGCTACTTAAAACTAAAGATTATGTTATGATGGATAAAAAGACTTTTATAGATACTTATGGCTTTGAACCTATTAAGATGATAGATTTAAAATCTTTAATGGGAGATGCATCTGATAATATACCTGGTGTTAAAGGTATAGGAGAAAAAGGTGCTATTAAGTTACTTTGTGAATATGGATCATTAGATGGTATATATGAGAATATTGATAAAATTGGAGGAGCCACTAATAACAAGTTAGTAGAGGGTAAAGAAGATGCTTATTATAGTAAAGAATTAGTTACGATATATAGAGATGTTCCTCTTGATATTAAGTTTGATGATTTATTATATACTGGGGATAATAATGATGAACTAAAGATTATTTATGAGGAATTAGAATTTTATTCTTTGATTAAGAAATTAGGTACTCCTAAGAGTAAGGAAAATAAAGATGTTGTTGTTAAAGTGATTGATAATATAAATGATTTAGTTATTGATGAAGATACTTCTATATACGTAGATACTAGTGCTGGTAATTATCATGATGTTATATTAAATGGTGTTAGTTTATATAATAGTAAGTTATCTTGTTATATACCTTATAGTATTCTTAAAGATAATATTAGTATTTTAGATAATGAATATATTAAGTATACTTATGATTTAAAGAAATTATTAGTGGTATTTAATAAGTATGGTATTAAGATTAATAATATTAGTTTTGATACTATGATAAGCGCATATTTACTTAACTATGACGTTAAAGATGATATTGGTTATTTAGCTAAAGAGTTAGATTATGATATTTCAATATATGATAAAAAAGAAGTAGTAAGTGACGAAGAAAAGATTAAAAGAAGTATTCTTAAAGCTAAATTTATTTATGAGACAAAGAATAAATTTGAAGAAGAAATGATTAAGGAAGACAATATTAATTTATTTAATAATATTGAAATGCCTTTAGCTAGAGTACTAGCAGATATGGAAATTACTGGTATAAAGGTAGATAAAAATGTACTTATAGATATGGGAGAGGAAATTAAGATTAAGTTAGAACTTATATCGAAAGATATTTTTAATTATGCTGGAGAAGAATTTAATATTAATTCTCCTAAACAGTTAGGTGAAATTTTATTTGATAAATTAAAACTACCTGGTGCTAAGAAAAATAAGAGTGGTTATGCTACAGATATTGATGTATTAAAGAAACTTACAGATTATCCTATTGTTAATAAGATACTTGAATATAGGGCATTAGCAAAACTATATAGTACTTATATTGAAGGTATTATTAATGAAGTTAAAGATGATAATAGAATTCATACTATTTATACTCAGACTTTAACGAGAACTGGAAGGCTTTCTTCAATTGAACCTAATTTACAGAATATTCCTGCGAGAAGTGAATATGGAAGACTTATTAGAAAGGCTTTTATACCTGAAGATAATTCGATTATATTATCTGCCGATTACTCGCAAATTGAACTTAGAATGTTTGCTCATTTATCTGGTGTTAGTGATTTAATAAATTCTTTTCATAATAATATTGATTTTCATACAAAGACGGCAATGGATATATTTAATGTACCGGAAGAAGGAGTTACAAAAAATATGCGAAGACAAGCTAAGGCTGTTAACTTTGGTATTATCTATGGTATCAGTAGTTATGGCCTATCAGAGGACTTAGGTATTTCTGTTAAAGAAGCTAAAGAATTTATTAATAAATATTTTGAAACTTATCCTGGTGTTAAAGATTATATGAATAGAGAGATTGAAACTGCGATTAAAAATGGATATGTTAAAACGATTATGAATAGAAAGAGAATTATTAATGAACTAAATAGTGCTAATCATATGGTTAGAAGCATGGGTGAGAGAATGGCACTTAATACTCCGGTTCAAGGTAGTGCAGCAGATATTCTTAAGAAGGCTATGGTAGAAATATATAATATTTTTAATGAAAAAGGATTAAAAAGTAAGATGCTATTGCAAGTACATGATGAACTTATCTTTAATGTATACAATGATGAATTTGATACTGTTAAAGATATTGTATATAATACAATGACTAAAGTATATAGTTTATCGGTACCACTTGATGTTGATATTGAAGTAGGAAATAATTGGTATGAGGCCAAATAGATTGTTTTAAATTAGAAAGAAGTTGATATAATGGATAAAATATTAATATATAAAGAAATAATGGAAAGATATAGAAATGGCGAATTTGGTAATTCTAATTTATCAATGCATGATATATTGGAAAGAGCAGGATATCCTAATCTTATGAATGATATGACAGTAGAGGAATTTCAAAAATTGATTGATAAATCTTCTGGTTTTACTAAATTAATGTTTTCAAATATTAGAAGTAAAAAAATGAGCAGATTTGAAAGCAATATTGATGAAACTATTCCAAAAAAAGGCAGAACTAGAATATTAAATGATAAATAATTTATTAGTTTGAATGACACATTCGGAAAATAATGTAAATGATATTAAAGGACTTTATTTTAAGTTCTTTTTTTGATAGAATATTAGGTGTAATTGACATAAATTATTTCCCAAATTATTTCCCGGGAAATAATTATATAGAGAGGAAGTGAATTATATGCCAGAATTACCTGAAGTAGAAACTGTTAAAGAATCTTTAAGATTAAGACTAATTGGTAGAAAAATTATGAATGTTAATGTTATATATGATAATATTATTGCTTATCCTAAAGTAGAAGAATTTATTAATGAGATTACTAATCAAACTATTAATGATATGAAAAGGAGAGGTAAATTTATATTATTTGATTTAGATGATTATTATTTATTATCTCATTTAAGAATGGAAGGAAAATATTTCTTTAAAACTAGGAATGATGAAATTCTTAAGCATGAACATGTTATTTTTGAATTAGATGATGGTGAAGAATTAAGATACATGGATACAAGAAAATTTGGTAAGATGTATCTTATTAGAAAAGAAGATATTGATAAAGTTGGTCCTTTAAAAGAATTAGGATTAGAACCATGGGATGATAATCTTACTAGTGATTATTTATTAGATAAATATAAAAGTAAAAGGCTACCTATTAAGAGTGTTTTACTTGATCAAAGTATAATTGTAGGTATTGGTAATATTTATGCTGATGAAATATTATTTTTATGTAAGATTAATCCATTAAAAAAATGTAATGAGATTACTAAAAAAGAAGCCTTTAATATTATTAAATATACGAGAGAAGTACTTGAAGAAGCTATAAAAAAAGGTGGTACCACTATTAGGAGTTATAGTTCTGTTGATGGGGTACATGGTTTATTTCAAGAAGAATTGTTAGTACATGGTAAAGATAATGGTAAATGTCCAGTATGTAATAGTGATATTCTAAAAATTAGGGTAGGCGGTAGAGGTACTTATTATTGTCCTAAGTGTCAGAAATAGAATTATTTTACAGTTAAATGTAACCTATTTGGTTACATTTTTCAGTTTTTATTGACTTTTGTTCTTATTATATGATAAGTTTAAAGTGGTGATGGAAATGAATGATGAAATGCTTAGACTTTCTTTGATTGAACTTATGAATGAAGATCTACTTAATGATTTTGTTAATAGGGTATTTAAATATCGTCTTAGAGAGGAAGAATATGTTTATATGCAGTATAAGATTGTTAATGATAATATTGTTCTTAATATTTATGATAATAGTTCAGTTAATAGATTTAAAGCATATATATTTACTAATGACGATATTAATAACGATATAAAAGATGTTTATTATATTAATATAGAAAAATGTTATAATAAATATAAAAACAAAGGTACGAAAAATAAACTTGATTTACTTGGGGCCTTACTTAAAGAACAAGATAATGATGAGAAAAAAAGGATTATTAATTACATTGATAATAATAGTATGAAGAATATTTTACTTAAACATTTTACTGTTTAAGTTTTTATTTACATTAATTTTATTTTATGCTAATATTATGATAGAGAGGAGTTAAAAAGTGAAGAAAAAAATTTATTTTATTATTTCTGCTATACTACAGATGCTTGCTTCTGCTAATTTGATTGCTAATTCTAATGAGGTATTAGAGAAAACAATGGCTACTGTTAAAGAGGTATATGCTGCTTTTCCTATTGAATTTCAAGATAGAGTTATTAGTATGATGAATAATTCTGGTATTTATTATGTTATGGCTCCTGCAATTATTTGTATTATAGTTAATGCTATTATATTAATATTAGCTTTTGCTGGTAAGATCGTTAAAAAAAGAGGATTACTAATATTTTTATCGGTTCTTTGTATTATACTTAGTAGCAGTACTGTGGCAATGATTCTTGCTATTGCTAACTTTATTATTTTACTATCTATTAAGAAAGAAGAAAGACAAATAGTAGAGGAAGAAAAGAAAAAAATACCTGAAATTGAATCTAAAAAATATAATAAGAAAGAACTTATTAATGCAGCAATTATTTTCTTGGTATATTTTTCACAATTTATATGGAGTGATTATATTCCAGAGAATAATAAATTAGTGTCGATACTTGTTGTTATTAGTTTTTATGCTATTATGTTTATTTTGGTATTTATATTATTTGGTGATAAACTTATTAGTGATTTTAAGAAGCTTATAAAGAATTTTAATGCTTATATTGAATATGATTTACCTAAATATGGTTTAATGATTGTTAGTTTTATTATTGTTAACTTTTTATGTATAATAATTACTAAGAATGCTACTTCTGCTAACCAAGAGGCAGTTGAATCTTTGCCTAAAATAATTATGTTCGTTCTAGCAGTACTATGGGCTCCGATTGTAGAGGAAACAGTATTTAGAGGAACTATCAGAAGATGTATTAATAATAATATAGTATTTGTTTTATTATCTGCTTTTATATTTGGATTTATGCACGCTACTAGTGAAGGAAGTTTACTTGAAATTATTTTTACGACACTTCCTTATGCTACTTTAGGTGGATGGCTTGCTTATATTTATTCTAAAACTGATAATCTTGCTAATAATATTATGATACATGGTATTTGGAATTTATTTGCAGTTATTATGTCATTTCTTGTTGGTATAATTATATAATTAAAGGACTAGTTTTTTCTAGTCCTTTATTATTGGAATACTATTATATTCCTTATCTATTTCATTATTATTTGTAACTATGTTATATACTTTTGTTATTCTTAGTTCAATATCTAATTCTTTAGATATTTCTTTTTTATATCTAGTGATAATTGGTACTTTAATATCTTTTTTTATTTTGTTTAAGTATTTTTTTCCATTAGGAGAAAATCCTAATAATCTTATATAATCTATTTTTATATTAGATGCTTCTTCCTTGGTAAAACTTGTTAGAATATGAAGAAGCATTCTTGATATTTTATTATAAGTATATCTTTTTGTTTTTATATTTTGAATTAGTTCTTCATAAGTATTTGAACTATTTATTTCCTTTATTATTCTATTTTCTATTCCTTCATCGACTGTTTGATATTTATTTATATTTGATTCTTCTGTTACTATTTTATATTTTAGGTAATTGAAATATTTATTCATATCTACTTTATATAGTATATCTTGATTATATGGTATTAAGTTAGATATATCTTTTTCTTCTAAATATAGTTTTCTAATATTAGATGCTGATGTTATATTATCTTTAATATCTTTACCATGATAAGAGGTAGTTCTTTGAATATTTATTACTTCAATATTATAGTTATTTCTTTTTATTTCTTTGATATAGGATAGAGCTAATAAGTCGTTAGGAGTATCTACTTTACTACTAGATAATTCTATTAAAGCTTTATTTAAGGCTGTTGGATAGTTTAATCCTTTATCTAGATATTCTTTTACTTTGATATTATATTCTTTATTATTTAATTGGGTGTCTGCTAGTTCTTTTAGTTTATCAATATTATCTGATTCTGTACCAAATACTAGGGTATCTATTTTTAATTTATTTAAGATATCTATGGCTCCTTTAGCAAAAATATCTGATGACTGTGTTGCATAAACAAAAGGTAGTTCTATTACTAAGTCTAATCCATTAGCTAGTGATAATTTTGCTTTATCCCATTTGTTTAAGATAGATATATCTCCTCTTTGAGTAAAAGAAGATGATACTACTCCTATTAAAATACTATCTGGATACATTTCTTTTATTTTATTTATTTGATATAGATGTCCATTATGAAATGGATTATATTCGGCAATTATTCCTATTACTTTCATATTTCCTCCGGTTATATAATAACATAAATAATGTTAAATTGCACTTTTTTTTTGGATTAATTTATTATATATTATCTAATTTATTATTACTTAGTTTTCACTAATTTATTTATTAATTAGTGAATGATAATAAAATAGGAAAATATTGAGATTTGATATTTTAGATATTTAATGATATAATATTTTTGAAATTCGAGGTGTTAAGAAGAAGTGAAAAAAGGGTTAAAGAAAGTTAAAAATTTTATTAAAAATATTGATTATAAAAAAATAAAGAAAGAAATAAATATTTATTTAAGAACTAATATTCTTACAATTACTTTTTTAATTACAAATATTATTAATGGTATTATACTTAGGTATTTAACGGTTAAGAATTATTTTAATATTAAACCGATACTTGGTGATTTAGTTATTTTACTTGTTATTATTTCTTTTTGTTATTTGATAAAACCTAAACATCAATTTAAGTATTATATTACTTGGTCAATTATACTTACTATTATATGTATAGTAAACTGTGTATATTATAGTAATTATATATCATTTATTTCTTTTTCTTTACTTAAAACATCATCACAACTTAATGGTTATACTGATGCTGTTACTAATATTTTAGAACTAAAGGATTTTATTTTTATATGGGAAATTATTGTTTTAATTATAGTTCATAATAAATTAAAGAAAAGAAAATATTATGATAAGGTTAAAGAAATTGAAGTTGGTAGAGTTAGAATTCTTGTTACTGCTTGTTTATGTTTATTTTTTGGTCTAATATTTGTAGCAACACTTACTAGTAAAGATTATAGTAGACTGGCTAAGCAATGGGATCGTAGATTTACAGTTATGGAATTTGGTGTTTATACTTATCAGGTTAGTGATTTAGTTGCTACGATTAGAACGAATATGAGTACTTTATCTAATTCTAGTGAAGCTTATGATGAATTTTTAGAGTATTTTAAAGATAAAAATACTGAAGAACATAATAATAAATATACTAATTTATTTCAAGGTAAAAATGTGTTAGTTATTCATGCTGAAAGTTTTCAAGGGTTTACAATGAATCTTAAATTTAATGATGTAGAACTTACTCCAAATATGAATAGACTTGCTAGTGAAGGTATATATTTTTCTAACTTTTATACTGAGGAAAGTATAGGTAATAGTAGTGATTCAGAGTTTACTTTACTTACATCTCTACTTCCTGCATCTTCTGGTACAGTATTTGTTAACTATTTTAATAGAGAATATGAAACAATTACTAATTTACTAAGAAATAATGGTTATTATACTTTTAGTATGCATGCTAATGTAGCTAGTGCTTGGAATAGAAGAAATGCTTATAATTATCTTGGGTATGATAAGTTTTATTCTTATAAAGATGATTATGATATTGACGAAGTACTAGGACTTGGACTATCGGATAAATCTTTCTTTAGACAATCTTCAGATATTATTAAGGATATTAAAGATAATAATGGTAATTTTTATGGTACTTTAATTATGCTTACTAATCATACTCCTTTTAATTCTTTAGTAGATACTGAATATTATGATGATTATTTGGTAGATATTAAAGGAGAAACAGAAAATATTCCTTATTTAGAGGGTACGAAGATTGGTAATTATCTTAAATGTGTTAATTATGCTGATAGTGCTATTGGAGAGTTTATTAATGAATTAGATGAAAATGGTGTACTTGATAATACAGTTATTGTTATATATGGTGATCATGATAGTAAGATTAAAAAGAGTGAATTTGAAAAGTTATATAATAGTGAATATATTGATGATGTTTCTATTAATCCTAATAAAAATATTGATGTTGTAGATGACTTTAATTATGAAATTAATAGAAAAGTACCTTTCATTATTTGGACTAAAGATATGGCTGGTAGTGAATATAATGAAGAAATTACTAAAGTAATGGGAATGATTGATGTTATGCCTACTTTAGGTAATATGTTTGGGGTTAAGAATGAATTTGCTCTTGGTCATGATATATTTAGTATTAATGATAATGTTGTTGTCTTTCCTAATGGTAGTTTTATTACTGATAAGGTTTATTATGATGGAGCTTCTCAGGAATATAGACAACTTGATATTAATTCTTCAGTTAGTATTGAATATTTAACAGAAAATCAAGATATTGCTAGTAAAATGATAAGTGTATCAAATAATATTATTACTTATGATTTTATTAAGAAATATAGAGAAGAAAA
Organism: uncultured Caryophanales bacterium; assembly: GCA_946611235.1. Taxonomy (GTDB): domain Bacteria; phylum Bacillota_I; class Bacilli_A; order RF39; family UBA660; genus CAG-302. The sequence goes on from CAMODE010000060.1 coordinate 27,033, forward strand.
AATATTTGAATAAAATGCTACTTTGTGTAGTATTTTTTTTAAATTTCTGCTATAATTTAGATAGAATAGGAGAAGGGTTGTTATGTTTAGAGAGATAACCGCCATTAGTAAGAACTATGCTATATGTAAAATAGATAGTGTTATTAATGATGATTTACTTAATTTGAATGTTGTCTTCGAAGAAGATAATAAGAAGATATTAGGTGAAATTGAAGAAATTTCTAATAATG
>CAMODE010000061.1 GCA_946611235.1 uncultured Caryophanales bacterium
ATCAACGGCATCTTGAGGATAGTATCCATACTCAAATACTTCTACACCTTTTTTATTGGTGCCCCTTGCTCCGCTCGGGGGGATTTCCAAGATTGATGAGTACGGTAAAGCTGGGCGGGCTGCGTTATTACGACCGCTAACGTCGTTAAAGCTACTATCACCATAATTGCTAACGAGGTGCGCGGCATAATCTCCACTTTCATAAGGTGTCTTTGTCCAGTACCATCCAGTTCGACCTTTCAGTGTACTATCATCATCTAATGTATAACTATTAATTACATAAGCACCTGTTAAGATGGCATAATCAGTAACGGCGGCTTTAGTTCCCATTTTCTTTATTACATCTAATTTGTTATCTCCAAATAATTGATCGTTTTCTAATAATGTTATTTTATTCATCTTTGTAAACCTCCATATTGTATATACTTTAATATTTTTTCTTAAAAGGATAAGTATCTTTTTTAAATTTTATACTTTCATTTGTATCTTTAATATGATTATAAAAAGAATTTTTTCGTTGATATACATATTCATCATCAACTATCTTTTTGTCATATAGTTTATTTATGGTTTTCAAATGTCTTTTCATCCTTTGTTTCGAGGAATGCCTTAATTTGACTATAATCTTACCCGTAATAGTTAATATATGTCTATATCCTAAAAAATCTATTCCATTTTTAACCATACCTATCATCGTCTTATCATTTAATTCTATTTTTAATAAATTAAAGCAATATTTTTCAATTATTTCTTTACATTCTATTAAATAATTCTTATCTCTATGTATAAGTATCATATCATCCATATATCTTATATATCCTTTTATTCTTAACTTTTCTTTAATATAATGATCTAATTTATTTAAATATAAAAGGGCAAACCACTGACTTGACCAATTACCAAGAGGAAGACCTTTTTCTATTTTATTTGACTTTCCATTAACTATTTTATTAATAAACCACATTTCATCTTCGGAAAAATTTATTTCATCTAGTAGTTTTAGTAATATTTCATGATCAATATTTGGAAAGTACTTACGAACATCACATTTTAAAAAATATATATTATTATCATTTTGTTTCATATACTCTATTCTTAGAAATCTATGTAATCTATTAATAGCAAAGATAGTCCCTTTGTTTTTTCTACATGCACAGTTATCATATATTAATTTTGATTCTATTTTATTCTTTAACACTATATCGCAAAAGCATCTAACAACTACTCTATCTTTAAAGGATAGTGCTTCTATTAACCTTTCTTTTGGTTCATATATTTTAAATCTTTTATATTTACCAAAGATATATTTTTTACTTAAAAGTTCTTTATTTAAAGAATGAAGATTAACTGATAGATTTGTTTCAAACCTTATCACTTCTCCTTTATGTTGTTTAGATTTCCTACAATTTTTATATGCACTATATAAATTTTCAAAAGAAAATATTTCTTCCAATTTCATAGTTATCTCCAAATTGAACACCCCTTATAACGTGCAAAGAGTTATATACTCGTTGTTTGTGTGAGTGTTTCATATTTTCCCATCGCTCTAAGGCTCATCTTTTAGCGGTTAGAAAAGAAGAAAATTCCTTCACTTTACAATACTGATATATTTTACTTAAAATATATTTCTCTCTCGTGTTTTTTGAATTAATATATAATTCCTTCAAAAGTGAATCTGGGCGGGCTGCGTTATTACGATTGTTAACGTTGTTAAAGTTACTATTACCATTATTGTTAACGAGGCGCGCGGTCACTGGAGTAGACCAGTAAAAGCTTACGCAACTAAAATAAATTTTCTCCTTAATTAAAGGTCTTTCAACCAATAATCCTATTTATTATTATATCTTTTATCATCGCTTTTCTTCCAAGCAACTATTAAGTTAATGGTTTCTGATAATTGAATGGATATTTGTTTATATTGTTTCTTTAAAATACAACCACAGCTTTCAGCAACCATTGCTATATATCCTAACAACTTTAACTTTATTATTGCCTCTTTTTGATAGTATTCTCTTTTTTCTTTATTACCAGAGGTATCCATTCTTATAAAATTAGCTTCTAATAAGTATTCTATTGTATCTAGAGAGTAGTTTTGCATACGGCTCACAAATACTCCTCTAAATCTTTTAGGTGATTTTTCTGTTATTGTTATTACATAAGCGCATAATTTTTTAGCAGTAGTAATAACTACTAAATCATTTGAATTATATGATATTTTTTCAATTAGTTTTATATCTTCATCCTCAACCAGTATCTTTTCTTTTATCTTGTCATCATTAAATTTCTTGTTCTCAGCCATAGAGATTCCTTTCTTAATAGCTATTGTATCATTAATACTATTTGCATGTTTCTCTACTATTTTTATCTTTTTTGGTATTTTTAAATTAGATGATCTACTAATTTGTAACATATATAGAATCAATTATTTTCACTATTTCTTTTCTTATATATAACAAATGATATTATTATTAGTATAATTAATAAAATAACTGTTGCTATTTGATATGGAGTTAAAATACTCTTCTCTTTAGTAGGAGTAATAGCCTCAATATTTTTATTAACGATGGCTTTAATATCTATATTTTTATCTTTGTTAATAATCCAAGTATATTTGTTACCACTAACTTTATCTGCATTATTATCTGTGACTGCATAATTACTAGTTAAGTTTATTTCTACTTCATCTGATAAAAGGCAATAAAACTCACCATAAAGATGAAATGTATATGTGTTGTCTGTTTCTGAATATTCTATATTTTCAAAACATTTATTAAGTACATTGGCTTTGGAATAATTATTTTTATATGTATATGTATATACAAAATCCTTTACTTTTTCGTTATCTTTGATTTCTTTATTATATTCTCCTTGTTCTTCAATTAATGGTGTAGCAAGATCTAATGCATATAAATATGTATTTAAATCACTTCTATCTTTATTATCTAATTCTTCTAAACTAACTGTACCTGATATTTTTTCAGTTATAGTGTTGTCTCTATTAATAGTTAAATCATATTTAGTAGTGCACCCAGATAATAAAAGAATTGACAGACAAATTAATAATATTTTATTATATTTCATCAGTTTTCACCTCTCATAATATAGTACTTTATTTACTTGTATTTTTTATGAATACCAAGATCCATAACCAACGAGACTACTACTATCAAGGGAATAAGCATTTCTTTTCACTTGATTATTGGAGTTGCCTTCAATAGTATGTACTCTGCCATCTTTGGTATATTCAACTATTCCAATATGACTAATCCAAGTTCCCCCTGGGCCACAGCGATTAGAGATTATGCCATCCCAATTGCCTGTCCAATCAAAGTATATAATGTCTCCACCTTTTGGAGTATACCGTGTACCATTTCCATATTTATTTGTATAGTAATTAGAATAATAGAAGTTTAGATTAGAGCTGTTTTTAAAACTATTAATTGTGCAAGATGCTCCAGCCCTATTTGGGTCTGGTATTTCTTTTTGAATAATATCTTTATATAAATTAACTCCATTTACTACTGTTTTATTTAAAACCCATGTTGTAAATAATGCGCACCAAGCTTGTCCACTACCGCCATATTTCCCACTATTGATATTTCCAACTTCAGCTGCAGCTATCTGTAATATTTCTTTCGCCATTGTATTAGCTACAGTTCCACTAACTTCTTCACTAGAACTACTATCTGGGCTTTTATTTACCGAATCAATAAGTCTTTCTTCTTCAATTTTTTCTTCAGCTTCAAGTAATTTATCATAATATTCAAAGTTACCTTCAGCATTCTTAGCATTATTTATGCATGTAGTATAATCTAATGCTACACTAAGTTTAAGTGAAGATAATGTCTTCATTAATGCCGTAACTATCCAAGGTATTGCAAAAACGATTATTGCGTACATGATTCTTTTGGGTATTAGTTTAACCGCCTTTTGTTGTTCATCTTCTTTGGAAGCTATTACGGCTTTGGAAAAGTCTATTAAAGTCATTAATATTATCCCAATGGGAATTATTGTAAATATTATATCTTTAATTATTATTCCAAAATAAATTGTTCTTAGTACATGTGGATTCTCACAGACATTTAATAAAAAATACATAATATCACCTTAAGTTTATTATACAAAAAATTATTATTTCTTTCAATAAAAAAGAGAAACATTTTTAACGTTTCTCAACATGAATTAAACCATCATATACTTCTTCTAGGGCTCTTCCGATATTTTTTTCACTCTTATATTCACTTATTGGTTTTTGATAATATCCTGTTTTAGTCATTTGTTTGCTTCTTTCTGATGCAATATATACTAGTGCATATTTTGAGTCTACTATATTTAGGATTTTATCGATTGATGGATAAATCATTGTATCACACTCCCTTATGTTATAAGCATATTACAAATTTATAATTTATACAAGAGTGTTTACACTAATTTGACATTATTTTATGTTTTAACCGCTTCGCTACCCGAATTAGCAGGGCTAATTCTCCACTTCCTAGTAATAGATTATTGCTATATAAGAAAAGATGCGCTTTTATAGAGTGCATCTTTATTTATTTACTACTTCTAAAATAAATCCTACTTCGTAATCATTTATATTTACTTTATCAGGAATATTATCTTTATCGAAGACATTAATTGTTAGTGTTTCTTCTTTAATCATATCTAGATAGTCTTTAATATTGTCTTTATATTCTTCTGAAGCATCAATATACATATTTATTCTATCAGTTATATTAAAGTCTAGATTCTTTCTTAGTTGTTGAACTTTAGATATTGTTTCTCTAGCTAGTCCTTCATTTAATAATTCTTTAGTAAGAGTGGTATTTAAGATAACAAATTTATTTCCATCCATACCTGTTGCGAATCCTTCTTTAGATGATATTCTGATATCGACCATATTTAGATCTACTTCATAATTTGTATTATCGATAGTCATATTGATCGTTTTTCCTTCTTCTAGAAGAGAGATATCTTCATTAGTTAGTTCTAATAATTTAAGAGAGAATTCTTTAATATTTTTACCGAATATTTTACCTACTTCTTTGAAATTTGGTTTAACAGTGAAGTTCATATATTCAGATAAGTTACTTGCAAAGACTACTTCTTTTACATTTAATTCTTCTTTGATTAGATCTGTTAAGTTATCGATTACTTTTTCATTTCTTTTATCTAGAAGTATTTCACTAATTGGTTGTCTAACCTTTATCTTATTTTCTTCTCTGACATTTCTTCCGATACTTATTAAGTCTCTTACTAGGTCCATTTTTTCTTCGATTTTTTTATCGATTAAGTCATTATTGCATATTGGGAAGTCTGCTAGATGAACGGATTCTTTACCGGTTAATTTGGTATAGATTTCTTCGGCAGTAAAGCTTGCTATTGGGGCGATTATTTTAGATAATCCTTCTAATACTTCGTATGTGGTTATATAGACACTTTTTTTAGAAGTAGTCATTTCACTTTCCCAGAATCTTTTTCTATTTCTTCTTATATACCAATTAGATAAGTCTTCACTTACAAACTCAGTAACTAGTTTTACGACTTTATTTAGATCGTATTCTTCATAGCCTTCAGTTGCATTTTTTACTAAATTATTATATTTTGAAAGAAGCCATTTATCTATTTCTTCTCTATCTTTATAATCTACTTTGCATGTATTTATATCGTTTATATTATCGGCATTAGCATATATTGCAAAGAAATTATAACTATTCTTTAATGGATTAAAGAATTTTGAATGTACTTCTTTTAGTCCTTCTTCATCGAACTTAATAGGAGTCCAAGTAGGAGATACATATGGTAAGTACCATCTTACGGTATCTGCACCATACTCTTTCATGATACTAAATGGTTCGATAGCATTTCCTCTTGATTTATGCATTTTTTGACCATTTTTATCTAATAGTAATTCATTTACTAATACTCTTTTATAAGGAGATTTTCCTGTTACAAATACTCCTAGTACTAGTAAGGAATAGAACCATCCTCTTGTTTGGTCAATTCCTTCAGCGATAAAGTCAGCAGGATATTGGCTTTCCCATAAATCTTTATTTTCAAATGGATAATGATATTGTGCAAATGGCATAGCTCCTGAATCGAACCAACAGTCAATTACGTCTGGTGTTCTATTCATTGTTTTACCGCATTTTGGACATTTAATATGAACATCATCAACGTATGGTTTATGTAAATCAATAGTGGTATCGATTTTTTCAATAGCCTTCTCAACTAATTCTTCTCTTGATCCAATCATTATTTGATGACCACACTCACAAGTCCATAGTGGTAGTGGGGTTCCCCAATATCTTTTTCGACTTATTGCCCAGTCGTTTAAGTTTTCTAGCCAGTTACCAAATCTTTTTTCTCCGACAAAAGTTGGATACCACTGTACTTTGTTATTTTCTTCAATTAATTTATCTTTTAGTTTGGTTACTTCTAGATAATAACTTGGTTTTGCATAATATAATAGAGGTGTATGGCATCTCCAACAATGTGGATAGTTATGATTCATTTTTTGCTTTTTGAATAATTTATCATTTTCTTTTAGATATTTGATTACTTCTTTATCTGCATCAAAGACATACATCCCTTTCCATAATCCTTCTTTGTAGCAACCATCTTCTCCTACTGGATTTAGGTATGGTAAGTTATATTTCTTTCCAACATTATAGTCGTCTTGTCCAAAGGCAGGAGCGATATGTACGATACCGGTTCCGTCTTCCATTGTTACATAGGTATCACAGGTTACGTAGAAGCCTTTTTTATCTACTTCTAAACTTGGTATTAATTGTTCATATTCTATGTATTCTAAGTCTTTTCCTTTATATTCTTCAAGTACTTTGTAGTCATCTCCTAGTACTTTTGAAGCTAGAGCTTTAGCTAAGATAAATTTATATCCCATACTTTCTACTTTGACATAGTCTTCATTTGGATTAACACATAAAGCGACATTTGATATAAGTGTCCAAGGGGTAGTAGTCCATACTAAAAAGTATTCATCTTTTCCTTTTACTTTAAATGGTACGATTACGGTATCTACAGATATTTCTTCATATCCTTGAGCTACTTCATGACTTGATAAGCCTGTTCCACATCTTGTACAAAATGGTAATATTTTATGTCCTTCATAGAATAATCCTTCATCAAAGAATTTTTTTAGTATCCACCACTCTGTCTCAATATAGTTATTATCATATGTTATATATCTATTTTTTAGATCGATAAATTGGCCCATTTCATTAGTAAGATTAGAAAAGGCTTCTTCATTTTTCCATACGGCTTCTCGACATTTTTGATTGAACTCTTTGATACCATATTTTTCGATATCGTTTTTATCTGTGAAACCTAGTTCTTTTTCGACTTGTACTTCTACTGGTAAGCCATGGGTATCCCATCCTACTTTTCTTAGTACTTTATACCCTTTCATCGTCTTATACTTACAGAAGGCATCTTTAATAAATTTACCTACCATATGATGTAGTCCTGGCATACCATTAGCGGTAGCAGGCCCGTCATAGAAGACAAAGTTTTCACTATTTTTTCTATTATCAATTGTTTTATTTAGTATATCTTCTTCAAGCCATTTATCTAGTATTTTTCTTTCTACCTCACTTACTTTTTCTTTTGAAAGTTCTTCAAATTTTTCCATTATTTTTTCCTCCTTCTTCTAAATAAAAAGCACCTATGTATTAGGGGCGACAATAGCCGTGGTACCACCCTATTTCACATAAGTGCGCTTTATTTGATAACGGGTTATTCCCGATTTTTCCTAATATTATTTTTTAGAAAAACACATCAAGAGTGATCTATATATTACTTCTTTATCTATTTACACCAACCATAGACTCTCTATAAAATATATAATATACCGTCTCTTTCGTTTGTTTTAAACTAAACATATTATATGCTATTTTTTTATCGTTGTCAATCATTTTTTACCACCTTTGGTGGCTCTTCAAAAGAATTACTTTTGAAGAAGTCAATTACTTAGTAAAATATTTACTTAAGTTAAGAATGGATATTTGGATTATTTATTATCATTTGTATTTAGAATTCTTTTTAATACTTTTACAAGTCTCATATTTAATATATCTCTTTCGATGGTAGGATTATCCTTAAGAGATGATGATATTAATGACTCAGTATTGTTTTCCAAATATATACATGCGCCCAAACGAAATAAGAATCTTTTTATAGTATCTCCTCCTATTTCTTCGCTAGTATGATGCATTTTCCAATTAACAGATGCATCTTTAATCTTATCGATATCTATTTCAGGTATCATTCCTATATAGTATTCTATTCTTCTCGTATTATAAAGTGCTCTTATAAAAGTACTCATGTCGATAGATGTATTAAATAGTTTATCAACTAATTTTTTATACTCTTTTTCTAATTTTACTTTTTCTTGATGACTTAAAAGATCATAGACTAAAATATTACTAGCAAGTTCTTCACAATTATCATTTCCACTCATTCTAAATAGTTCCTCAATTGCATTTATATACATTAACTTATCATCGCTATCAAAAAATTTTATTTTTTTTGAAAGTTCACCCAATGGAACATTAATTTCTCGTAATTCTTCAATTGATATTTTTTTAAGAGTATTGCTTACATTTTCACCAAAACAATTATAATTATTTAGATAATCATTATCGTCCTCATTTTCTCGACTATCGTTAGTGGCATCAAAAGTAAGAAAGCCATCAATGTTATATTTTTCATCTTTTACATAAATTAGATTTATTGCATGATTATCTTTTTCTGAGCAAATCATTGTACTATCAATATTATGAAAACTACTTTGAACATTCATTCTTCTAGCATATCCCATACATACTATATAGTCGCCAAGTAAAACATCATCAATGTCTCTACATACACACGAATTTTCCCTGTCTTTTTTATATATTTTTTCTTTTACAATGTCATAAATATATATTATTTTTTCTAAATTTGATAAATTCATTCCATCTATTTTTTCTGCTATTGCATTAGTAATTGACACTATATTATATAATCTTGATAATGTCATTGGTTTAGAACTTTCTACTATTTTGATTTTAACTCCTAAATCATCATATTTTTTTAGGTCGATTCCAGTTAGTAAATGATAAAAATCTTTAAATGTAATATCACTATTTTCTAATATTATGTTTTTTATATTTAAATTTAATGATAAAATCTTTAGCAGATTTTGTTTATTACATACTATTATTATTTTGGTAATTGTCTCACTACTTAAACTATTATACTTTTTTGAGTAATTATTTATTCTATTTAGTAGCATAGTATAGTTAATAGTGTTAATACTGCATAGTCTGTTTTTTAATATATTGAACGATATTTTATTTGTTACATATAAATATATCACATTCAGTTCTTCTTTAGAGAATCCATATAATGATGAAAATATTGTATCATTGTAAATCAACCATTCAAACATTTTTTCTTTGGTATTGATGCTTTTTAAATATTCATACTTGGTAATATTAAAATAAATGTCTTTATTTATTGATAATCCAATATTTTGGCTCTCTTTAATTATTAATTCCATAATACCCCTCCATACAAGTGTACTATTTTATCAAAAAAATAGATGACTGTCAAATGTCTATCTATTCTTTTTACATAAACTATATAATATTTTTACTTCTTTTATGGATAGCTCTCGGTATTCTCCTGGCATAAGGCCCTTTAAATTAAGAAAAGCATATTCTTCTCTTCTTAATTTTACCACTTTATATCCTAAACTTTCAAACATCTTCTTTACTTGATGATTCTTCCCTTCATGAATAGTTATCTCGACAATAGAAGTTTCTTTCTTTTTATCGATTGACTTTAATTTTACTTTTGCTCTTTTTGTTAATAAGCCATCGATTAAGACTCCTTTTCTTAATTTTTGAATATCACTAATTGTTACCATTCCTTTTACTTTTACGATGTATTTTTTATCTACTTCAGACTTTGGATTCATAAGTAAATTAGCAAGTTCTCCATCATTAGTAAGTATTAATGCGCCAGTAGTATCATAGTCTAATCTTCCAACAGGATATATTCTTGAATCAGTTTCAATTAGATCAATAACAGTATTCCTTCCTTTTTCATCACTAGTAGTAGTTACATAGCCTTTTGGTTTATTTAGTAGATAATACTCATATGCTTTGCTGTTATCTAGGATATTTCCTTCGACGGATATTACATCACCCGGTTTAACAGTGGTACCTAGTTTTGTTACTACTTCGCCGTTTACTTCGACTAATCCTTTAGTTATTAGTTCTTCGGCTTTTCTTCTCGAACAGTAGCCGACGCTTGCTATTCTTTTTTGTAATCTTTCCATAAAACACCTCTATTTATCATTTTTTTTATTTTTTATCATAAATTATATTGAATAATTATTTTTATTTTGGTATAATTTAATACGTACCTGGACTCATAGCCAAGTGGTAAGGCACGGGACTGCAACTCCCTGATCGTTGGTTCAAATCCGACTGGGTCCTCCATATTTAAAGGCAAAACTTACTTTATAAAGTAAGTTTTTTTGTTGCCCCAGTCGGATTTGGACTCAATACTTGGGTAACACTATCTCACGATAATGTGCTTTCTGCTTAAAGTGCCTTACAATTGGCTCTTCGTACAGACATAAATTCCGACAGTCGCTGCCGTACTGATAGTAGATTTTTATCTACTATTTATTCTCTTCATATGAAGTTTCAAACCTTCAAACATTATATTTACACTTGCATTATAATCTCTATCAAGATTGTTTCCACATTTTGGACACAAGTATTCTCTTTCCTTTAAATCTTTATATTTTCTTTGTCTGTTACCACACACACTACATATTTGGCTTGATGGATAATATGTATCTATTTGATAGAAATATTTTCCTTTTTCTTCTGCTTTACTTTCAATTCTCTTCAATATTTCGGTAAATGATGCATCTAATATTTGCTTAGAAAGATTTCCATTAGATATCATATTTTTTGTAGTTAACTTTTCACAGACAATAATATCATATTTTTCGACTATTTCTCTTACTATTTTATCTATATAAAACTTTCTTGACCTGGCAATTTTATTATAAATAATATTGATTTTCTTCTTATATTTTTTATAATTATTACTACCTTTTATTTTCTTTGATAGTACTTTTTGCATTTGAGATATTTTTTTCTCATATTTTTCTAAGTATCTATTATTTTCATAAATTGTTCCATCAGAGAGTGTTATTAGGTTTTTTATTCCTATATCAATACCAACTATACTAGTAGCATTAACTCTTTTTTTGTCAGGGATTTTATATAGAAAATTAGCATAATATTTTCCAGTGTTTTCTCTTGTAATTGTTACATTAATTATATTGTCATCAATCTTAACTATATTTTTATAGCCTCGAAATTTAATTTCCCCTAGAAAAGGTAACTCTAATCTATTTTTTTCTAAGTCAAATATAATGTTTGAATAAGAATTACTTAAAATAAATTTATCCTTACTATTTTTGCCTCTATATTTTGGATGATCATTACTTTTCTTAATATCATCATCTAATATAAACAATGTTTTTCGAATAAATAATCCATCAACTTCACTTAGAAATGGATAATTTTTTTTCAAATTAATATTAAAGTCTTTAATATTATCCCTAGATGAAATATATCCATTATCTTTAATTTTACTTAGATAATAATTATATACAAACCTTTGACAACCATATATTTTATTTATTTGTTTTTCTTGAATATCATCTGGATATATTCGATATTTATATGTTCTGTACAAAATAAATCCCACCGCCATTCTTAAGATTACATCTTATTATAATGATTATGATTTATTCTGTCAAGATGTATTTACTATTTTGGTATTTATTTTTCTTTTCTTCGTACATATGTCTGCCAAGCGGTTTATATGTAAAGGCAACCTTTTATTATTTTATTAGACGCTAGTAGATAAAAAAAGGCTAAATAGCATTAACCTTTTTAGTACTTAATTGGTTGCCCTGGTTAGATTCGAACTAACGAATGTCAGAGTCAGAGTCTGATGCCTTACCGCTTGGCTACAGGGCAATTACAAAAAAATTATAACAAAAAATAGACTTGAAATCAAGTCTATTTTATAACAATATTAACAATTCTTCCAGGAATAACAATTGTTTTAACTATTTCTTTTCCTTCAATCCATTTTTTTATTATATCTGAATTAAAGGCAGCGTGTTCTAACTCTTCTTTAGATATTTCTTTGGATACTTTAATGGTATTTCTTACTTTTCCATTTACTTGAATAGCTATTTCAATAGTATCTTCTTTTGTTTTTTCTTCATCATACTTAGGCCATGGTTCGTATGCAATGGTATTTTTATTACCAAGCATTTCCCATAATTCTTCTCCAAGATGAGGACATAATGGAGAAAGTACTTTAACAAAACCTTGAGCATATTTTTTTGGAAGATATCCCTCTTTATAGACAGCATTGATAAAGATCATCATTTGACTAATAGCGGTATTAAAATTCAAACTTTCATAATCCTCAGTTACTTTCTTTATGGTTTGATGATATACTTTTTCAAGATTAATGCTTTCTTTATCTACTACTTTACCCTCTTCAAATAATCTATATATTCTATCAATAAATTTCTTTGAAGCATCTATTCCAGCATTACTCCATGGTTTATCGGCTTCGATTGGTCCCATAAACATTTCGTATAGGCGAAGGGCATCTGCTCCATGGGATTTGACAATGTCACTAGGATTTACAACAAATTCAGGATATCTTTTACCCATTTTGATATTGTTTTCTCCTAGTATCATTCCTTGATGGACTAATTTTTTAAATGGTTCTTCTACTGGTGATATTCCTTTATCATATAGATAGTTACACCACATTCTTGAATATAGTAAGTGTCCAACAGCATGCTCTGGTCCTCCGACATAAAGGTCTACTGGCATCCAGTGTTTTAATAATTCTTTATCGCATAATTCTTTATCATTATGAGGATCAATATATCTCATATAATACCATGATGATCCTGCTGAGCCTGGCATAGTAGAAGTTTCTCTTACTCCTTTTTGGCCGTCTACTACTACATTTTTCCATTCTATAGCATTTTCTAGTGGGGCTTTACCATTTTTTCCTTTATAGTCATCCATAACTGGAAGAGTTACTGGTAAATCAGAATCATCTACTAACTTAATGGTACCATCTTCCATATGGATAACTGGTACTGGTTCTCCCCAATATCTTTGTCTTGCAAATATCCATGGTCTAATTTTATAATTTATTTCTTTTTTACCTAGTGATTTTTCTTCTAAGTATTCAATCATTTTATTTATAGCATCTATTTTATTTAAACCGTTAAGAAAGCCTGAATTGATATGTAATCCATCACCAGTATAAGCCTCTTTTGATATATCACCACCGTCAATTACTGGAATAATTTCAATATTAAATTTCTTTGCAAATTCATAGTCCCTTTCATCATGAGCAGGTACTGCCATAATAGCTCCAGTACCATATGATGCTAGTACATAGTCACTTATCCATATTGGTATTCTTTTATCATTAACGGGGTTAATAGCGTATGCTCCGATAAATACTCCTGTTTTTTCTTTACTTAGATTTGTTCTTTCTAGTTCTGATTTTGATGATGATACTCTGATGTATTCTAATACTTCTTCTTTTTTATCATTACTCATTATTTCTTTTACTAAACTATGTTCTGGAGATAGTACGCAGTAAGTTGCTCCAAATAAGGTATCACATCTAGTTGTAAAGACAGTAAATTCTTTATCAGTACCATCTACTTTAAATTTTACATTGGCACCAATACTTTTACCTATCCAATTTCTTTGAATTTCTTTAGTTGATTCGGGCCAATTTAAATTATCTAGATTAGTAAGAAGTCTATCAGCATATTTTGGAATATCGATAGCCCACTGTTTCATATTCTTTCTAATTACAGGATATCCTCCTCTTTCACTCTTACCATCGATTACTTCATCATTAGATAAAACTGTACCTAATTCTTCACACCAATTTACTGGCATATCAATATATTTAGCATAACCATCAGTATATAGTCTTTTAAATATCCACTGAGTCCATTTATAATAAGAAGGATCTGCAGTTGATATTTCTTTCGACCAATCATAGGAAAAGCCTAATTCTTTTAATTGTTTTTTAAATACTTTGATATTGTCTTCTGTAAAGCCGCTTGGATGATTACCAGTAGTAACAGCATATTGTTCTGCAGGTAAACCAAAAGCATCCCATCCCATTGGATGTAGAACATTATATCCTTGCATTCTCTTCATTCTTGATACTACGTCAGTAGCGGTATATCCTTCTGGATGACCTACATGTAATCCTACGCCACTTGGATATGGAAACATATCTAAAGCATAAAATTTAGGTTTAGAATAGTCTCTTACATCTGTTTTAAAGGTTTCATTCTTTTCCCAATATTCTTGCCATTTTAATTCTGTTTTTCTAAAGTTATACATTCTTCTTCATTCCCTTCTTTTGATATATTCTACCAAGTATTCCATAACATATTATTATTAATAACACAATTATTACTATTCCTATTAGTAATTGTAAAATCCAATTATTTAATAATTTAGATATTATCATATATGTAGATACAATTATAAATGTATTTATTAAGGCACTTATATAAATAAATTTCTTATAATTAATTTTCTTTTGATCTAATCCATATAAACTTACTAAGTAATAGAATTCTACTGGTACTCTATTTTTATTATATTTTGTTTTCTTTCTTACAAATAATAACCAGTATAATATAAATACTAATACATAAGCTATAATAAATTCTAATAATATATTTAATACTTCTTTCATAATTTCCTCTTTTCCCTTTTCTCTTCTATTATAACACATATTATTTATTTTTCTATCAATTATTTGACAGATTATTAATTATGAAGTAAAATAACTAATACGAGGAGGGAGTATGGAAGAAAAAATATACGATAGTGGCCGCACTAGTATTGCCTATAATGAAAGATTTGAGGAAAGAATATATAAAATAATAGTTATTACCGTAAAAACTACAAATAAAAATAGTTTTACTATGAAACTTCAATTCGAATATGGTAAAAACTCATCCGATATTGATATTGAATATTACTATAATAGTGCAAAAGTAAAGGAAAATATTCTAATTTCTAAATTTAGCTGGGATTCCTATATAAATAGTTTACCAAATGATGGTGGTTTGTGGGAAAAGAATAAAGATTTGGATTCAAATTTTGAATCAATATATAACGAGATAATAATTAATTTGTATGATTATGCTATTCCTCATAATGCAAAAAGTAAAGAATAAACTGAAGAAATAAAAGAATTACTTGAAAATGCCATGAATATAATAACAGAAAGACTAAAAACATTTATTAACGATTTCATTAACTACGACTTTACAGAAGAAAAACAAAATAATATAGCTAGAACTTTGAAGCCTAAGAAATAAAACTCCTATTTAAGTAGGAGTTTTTTATATTTTTTGCCCTTTATATAAGTTATTATTCTACAGAAATTAAGAGTAAATTTAATTAATTAGTTAAAAATAGATAAAATTTGATTATATTCATATTTATCTATTTTTTTCTTCTCATTTAATAACACGACAAAAAGACCATTTTACAGG
>CAMODE010000062.1 GCA_946611235.1 uncultured Caryophanales bacterium
AGACCAGATCTTGGAGAGTATCAATATAATGGTGTTATGAGCCTTGCTAAAGCATATAAAAAGAATCCTAACATAATAGCTAGTGAAATAGTAGAGCACCTTAATAAAGATAATACATTTAGTAATGTAAATGTTGCTGGCCCGGGTTTTATTAATTTATCTTTTTCTGATGAAGTACTTATTAATTATATGAATGAAATAAAAGAAGATATAAATATCAATAAATGTGCAAGTAAAAAGAAAAAGATAATAATTGATTATGGTGGCCCTAATGTTGCTAAAGCATTACATGTAGGACACTTAAGAAGTGCTAATATTGGTGAAGCTCTTAAAAGATTAGCTAGATGCTTAGATGCAGAAGTAATCGGTGATGTTCATCTTGGTGACTGGGGTAGACCTATGGGATTAATTATCTTAGAACTTAAGAAAAGACATCCAGAGTGGGTATACTTTGATGAAAACTATACTGGAGAGTATCCTACTGAGGCACCAGTTACTAATAAAGATTTAGAAGAAATATATCCAATAGCTAGTACGAAAGCTAAAGAAGATGAAGAATATTTAGAAGAAGCTAGAATTATTACTTATAAATTACAAAAGAAAGAAAGAGGATACTTTGCTCTTTGGAAGAAAATAATCGAAGTATCAGTAGCTAACATTAAAGAATTATATGATAAACTAAACGTAAGTTTTGAATTATGGAATGGTGAAAGTGATGCTGATAAATATATCGATGATGTAGTTAAGTATCTTAAAGAAAAAGGCTTAGTTTATGAGAGTGAAGGAGCCCAGGTCGTAGACGTAAAAAAAGAAGATGACAAGGTAGAGTTGCCACCATTAATACTAGTTAAATCAAATGGTAGTGTATCCTATGAAACTACTGATATCGCAACAATTTGGGAAAGAATGAAAGAATATAACCCTGATGAAATATGGTATGTTGTCGATAATAGACAAGCTCTTCACTTTGAACAAGTATTTAGAGTCTGCTATAAAGGAGGAATAGTACCAGAAGATATTAAACTAGATTTTATGGGCTTTGGTACGATGAATGGTAAAGATGGAAAACCATTTAAAACAAGAGATGGTGGTGTAATGACACTATCTAATCTAATAGATAATGTTAAAAGTGAAGTAGAAAAGAAAATAAACAAAACCCTAGATAAAGAAGAACAAGAAAAGATATCTAATACTCTAACATGTGCCGTACTTAAATATGCTGATTTACTTCCTAATAGAAGTACTGACTATATTTTTGATATTGAAAAATTTAGTGATATGAATGGAAAAACCGGAGTATATTTATTATATTCTACTATGAGAATGAAGTCTCTTATTGATAAAGCAAAAGATAATAACTATAGTATGAATAAAGTAAATGGTATATATAGTACATATGAAAAAGATATCATTCTAAAATTACTAGAAGTACCATCAGTATTAGATAAATCATTTAATGAAAGAACATTAAATTATATATGTGATTATTTATATGAATTAACTAATACCTTTAATAGTTTATATGCTTCAGTTAAAATATTAACTGAAGAAGACCCTATAAAAAGAGAATCTTATCTCTCTTTATCAGAAATAGTATTTAAAACTAATAAGATGCTTCTTAATATTTTAGGTATAGATGTATTAGAGAGAATGTAATAATGAATTATCGTATAAGAAAAGCAACTATACATGATACCAAGAAATTAAATGAATTACTTACTTTACTTATTAGAGATGAAAAGAAGTACGATAATAATATCAATCTAGAATTTAAAGTAAAATCTTTTTATGAGTATATTATAAATAAAGAAAATAATTATCTTTTAGTCGCAGAATCTTCTAATACTATAATAGTTTACTTATATGGATATGTTATAGATGATGAAAATACAGTTATTAATAAAGTAGCTAAAATAGATGCTTTATATATTGAAGAAGAATATCGTCATCATGGTATTGGATCATCTTTAATTAATGAATTTAAGAATATAATTAAAGATAAAGTAAAATATCTAGAAGTAAATACTTTTAATAATAATAAAGAAGCTATATCTACTTATAAAAACAATGGATTTAAAGAAATAAGTACTATTATGAAATTAGAATTATAACATCTGACTAAAATCAGATGTTTTCTATATGTTAACAATATAAATATTTAATTATTATTATCTATACTTAATCATCATAATAATAAAATATTTATATTTATGCTAAAATAGTAGCGTTTTTCCGAAATTATATGATAAAACTAATAATTTTTGAGAAAAAAATTGTATATTTTTGACAAATGAATACAAATGTGCTACAATTAAATTGTCTTTTGAAGGGGGAATTATTTAAAATGACAAAAGAAGATTTATTATTATTAAAAGAAAGAATTGGAAAATTAAGTAGTGAAGAAAAAAAATTAAGAGATTTATATTTAAGAAGATTATCACTTGGTAAAGGACCAATACTAGCAGTAAAGGGCTATGATTATCCATTAGAATATTTAGTAACCTTAAAACTAGGTGATACACTTACTGAAGATATTCTTATTAATGGCGAAATTAAGTTTGCAAAAGGAACAAAAGTTAGTCAAGAATTAATAGATATTATAGAGGATGAAAAAGATAAAAAAAATAAATTTAATAATCTTGAATCACCAATTGAGGGTCCACCAGTAGGTTATAATAGTATAGATAAACCATGGTTAAAAAATTATAGTGAAGATCAAATAATGGAAGATGCTCCACTAATAAAATTTAGTGATTATTTGTTTAAAGAAAATAGAAAATATTTAAGTGATGTAGCATTTGAATATGTCACTGAAAAAATAACATATAGAAAACTATTTAAAAATGTTGAAAAAGCAGCAAAAGCATATCAAAAATTGGGTGTAAAGAAAGGCGATATAGTAACAATATGTTCGATTACTACCCCTCAAATAATATACTCAATTCTTGCTTTAAATAAAATTGGAGCGGTTTCTAACATAATCGATGTTAGATATCCAGAAAAAGCTATTGAAACATTTCTTAATGAGGCAAAATCAAAATATTGTGTAATTCTTGATTTATGTTATCCTAATGTAAAAAATATAATTGATAAAACAAAAGTGGAAAAAGTTATTACGGTATCTCCCGTTGAATCAGAGCCTTTAGTTGTAAAATTGTTATCCTACCTAGATAATAAAAAGAAAGGCACTTCCGTAAAGATAGATAAGAGTAACAAATATCTTAGTTGGAAAGATTTTATAAAATTAGGAAGAAAAGAAAAATTAGAAGAACAATCTTTTGAGAAAGATGCTCCAGCGGCCATTATTCATACAGGTGGTACAACAGGAGTTCCAAAGGGTGTTAGATTAACAAATGAGAATATAAATAATGTTGTTGTTCAAATAAAAAATGCCAATGTAGATGCAAAGAGAGGATTTAAGTTTTTAAATATAATGCCTCCATTCATCGCATATGGATTGTCTCTTGGCTTAATAACACCATTAGTTCTTGGATGGCGTACAAGAGTTGTTCCAAAATTTGAAGCTGATAAATTTGATGAACTAATACTAAAATATAAGCCAAACGGTTTTATGGGTGTTCATACTTATTTTGACTCAGTAATGAAATCAAAAAAATTAGACAAGATGGATTTATCTTTTATAAAAATAGTTTTATTTGGCGGAATGAAAGTCCCATCAAATGCAAAAGAAAGAATAAACAAATTCTTAAAAAAACATAATTCTAAAGCAGAAGCTTGGGAAGGTTATAGCTGCACAGAAGCAAACTCAACATCAACCAAAACTAATGATGGCGATAAAGTGTTAGATAGTGCGGGTATACCTTTGGTAAAAACAAGTGTGGTAGCATTTGAACCGGAAACAAATATCGAGTTAAAACCAGGTGAAGAAGGAGAATTATGCATTCAGTCACCAACTATTATGAAAGATTATTATAATCATGATAATGAAACAAATGCTGTAAAAAAAGAACATGAAGATGGATATTGGATTCATACCGGAGACATAGGATATACTGATGATGAAGGTAGGGTATTTGCAACAGATAGAATAAAACGTTTATTCCCAAGAAGTGGATTTAAAGTATATCCTTCGAGAATAGAAGATCTTTTCTTGTCAAATCCTGCTGTTGAAACGTGCGCGGTTGTAAGAATGGATGACAAAATAGATGAAAATGCTCCATGGGCTGTAATTGTTTTAAAAGAAGAATATAGAGGACAAGAAGAAAAGATAAAAGAAGAATTGCTTAATAGATTTTTTGAAAGTGACTTACCACCATACTTTGAACCAGTTAAATTCATATTTACTGATAGTTTATTATATACTGAAATAGGTAAAGTTAGTTATAAAAATCTTGAAGAATTTCTTTCAACTAGTTTTAGTGATGGACTTCCTAACACAGATATAGGAATGGTTAGTGTTAATAAACTTAAAAAAGTTTTAACAAGATAGTGTAAAAAAGTAATTAAATGTAAATATTTAATTGCTTTTTTTTAGTTTCAATGATATCATTATAATTGGATAGGAGTGATACATAATATGGAAATTAATAATTACATAATATTTTCAATAGCGGGTTTTGTTAATTTAATTTTACTTATAATTATTTTCTTTTCAAAAAAGAGATATAATTTATTTGAAAATAAGATTTATATATTTTTGATGTTTCTAACATTAGCTGGAGTACTTGATGAACTTATAATGGTATTCTTTGTACCATATATAGAAAATACTCCAATTATAAAAGAAATAGTAGCCAAACTATTTTTACTAATAACAGAGGCATGGTTATACTTATTAACTATGTATACTTCAGCTGTTGTAAATAGAGAATCGTCAAAAGAAAAAACTGCTATTTCTTTAGAAATAAAATTTTTAACGGGAGTGTACCTTTTTTGTGCTCTAATGACTATCCTGATGCCAATTGAATATGCATATAATGTAACGGGAGATTCTCTTTTATACACATATGGGCCAAGTACTAAAATGGTATTTGTTTCTTCAATTATTTTTATTAGTTTAATATTTATATATGTTGTACGCAATAAAAAATTTATAAAATCCAAAAAAATAATTCCAGTATATGCCTATATAATATTAAGTATTTCGGTTAGTATTATTCAGCAAATAGACCCTACAGCATTATTAATTAGTTTCGTTGAATCCTTTGTAGTATTAATGATGTATTTTACTATTGAAAATCCAGATATGAAGGTTCTAGAAGAAGTTCATCGAGCTAAAGAAATAACCGATAGTGCTAATGAAGAAAAAGCAATGTTCTTATATAATATGACTAATGAGATTAGAAATATTACAAAAGATATAGATGATAGTGCTGAGAATATATTATCAGAAACTGATAATAAAAACATTAATGTTGAAAATATTAATGATAATGCTAGAGATATTAAAGTATCTACTGCTAAATTTACAAGTATGACTAATGAAATATTAGATATATCATCAATAGATAGTGCTAATATCAAAATATATAATGATAAATATAATATTAAACTTATACTTAAAGAATTAGTTCAAATATATAAAAATAGTGCTGAAAAGAAAGGCTTAGAATTTAGAACTAATATTGCAAGTGATTTACCAGAGTATTTATATGGTGATGCTGTTAATGTTAAAGTATCTCTTAATACTATTTTAGATAATGCTGTTAAATATACCGAACGTGGTTTTATTGAATTTAATGTTAATGCTATTATGAAAAATGATATAGCAAGATTAATTATTTCAGTAGAAGATTCTGGTGTTGGTATGAAGGCTGAAGATTTAAATAAAATATTTAATAAGAGAGAAGAAGATAAAGAAAATACTAATTTAAAAAGTAATTTATATAATGCTAAGAAATTAGTAACTTTAATGGGTGGAACTATTATACCAAGTAGTATTTATGGAAAAGGAACTATTATTAAAATAGTTTTAGACCAAAAAATAGGTGAGATTGAAACTGAATTAAATAAATATGAAAGTGTTTATGATAAAAAGAAAATCTTAATAGTAGATGATAATCCTTCTAGTATTAAAATGATTACTAAATTGCTTAAAGATTCTAATTTAATAATCGATATTGCTAGCTCTGGTAAGGAATGTCTTGATAAAATAAGAGATAAAGAAAAGTATGATTTGATTTTATTAGATGAAAATATGACTCCTTTAAATGGTTTAACAGTTATGCAAAAATTAAGGGAAATAAGAAATTTTAATATAAATGTTATATTACTTACTAAGAATAATGATTATGAATATAATGAAGATTATTTAAAATATGGATTTAAAGATTATTTAATTAAACCAATTGATAAAGATAAATTATTAAAAAAGATAAGTAAATATTCTAAATAAAGTATTGACTTTTATATAATTGATAGATATAATTTACTTGTAAATCTTTGATTTGGAAGAGTATATAACTAGATAATTATAGAGAGTAACTGTTAGGTGGAAAGTTATATTATAGGTTATAGAAGTGGGCCAATGAGAGACTATTTGAAAATAGTAGGATAGTACGGAGATTATACTTCGTTAACAAAAATATGTATGGATAGTACATAGGTGGCATTAAAAGCAAGAAATAAGTCTTGTCCTAATTATAAGGACAGGACTTTTTATATTAAAGAAAGAAGGAGAATTATATGAAAAATATTATTTTAACAGGAGATAGACCAACAGGTAAATTACATTTAGGACATTATGTTGGTTCATTAAAAAGAAGAGTAGAACTACAAAATTCAGGTAAATATGATAGAATTTACATTGAGATAGCAGACTCTCAAGCTATAACAGATAATGCTCATAATTTAGATAAAGTAAGAGAAAATGTAATAGAAGTTGCTCTTGATTATTTAGCTTGTGGTATTGATCCAAATAAAACAACAATATTTATTCAATCACAAATACCAGAACTATGTGAATTAACATTTTATTATTTAAATTTAGTAACTTTATCTAGATTAGAAAGAAATCCTACCATTAAAGAAGAAATAAAATTAAGAAACTTTGAAACAAGCATACCAGCAGGCTTTTTAACATATCCTGTAAGCCAAGCTGCTGATATCACTTTGTTTGATGCTAATATCATTCCAGTAGGAGAAGATCAACTACCTATGATAGAGCAAACAAGAGAAATAGTAAGAAGCTTTAATAATTTATATGATAATGTACTAGTAGAGCCTAAAGAATTACTTCCAGATAATGAAGTATGCTCAAGACTACCTGGATTAGATGGAAAAGCAAAGATGAGTAAGTCACTAAATAACTGCATATATTTATCTGATGAACCAGAAATAATTGAAAAGAAAATTATGAGTATGTTTACTGACCCTAATCACTTAAAAGTAGATGATCCTGGTAAAGTTGAAGGTAATCCAGTATTTATCTATTTAGATGCTTTTTGTAAGGATGAACACTTTAAAAAATATTTACCAGAATACAATAATCTTGATGAATTAAAAGCCCACTACCAAAGAGGTGGATTAGGTGATGTAAAAATAAAGAGATTTTTAAATAATATTATACAAGAAGAACTAAAACCAATTCGTGAGAGAAGAAAAGAATACGAAAAAAATATCAAAGAAGTATATAAAATATTAGAAGAAGGCTCTCTAAAAGCAAGAGAAGCTGCCTCTATAAAAATCGAAGAAGTAAAAAATGCTATGGGACTTAACTATTTTGAAGATACTAATTTAATAGAAGAACAAGCAAAAAAATATGCAAATAAATAATATTATAGAATTATAAAAAGATGAGTTAGAGTACTATTTAATTCTCTTTTTATTTAAAATATTATTATTGTATATTAGAGATTAGTATGCTATAATACTTTATGAATTATAGAAGTAAGGAGTAGTTGTAATGCATAAAAAAAGAAATATATTTTTAGGGGTATTTTTAACTATTATATCAATAATTTATACCTATTTAGTTAAAACTTATGATGTTAAAAGTATTGGACCAAATAATAGTGAAGTAGGTTTTAGTAAAATAAATGCTTGGTTTAGTAATTTAATTGGTAGTCATATGTCTATATATAAAGTAACTGAAATACTTGGTTATTTAGTTATCTTAATTGTAGGTATCTATGGTTTAATAGGATTATATCAGTTGATTAAAAGAAAGAGTTTATTTAAAGTAGATAAAGAATTATATATCTTAGGTGGATTATATGTATCTATGGCTATAGTATATGTTTTCTTTGAAAAATTTATAATTAATTATAGACCAATCTTAATAGAAGGAGAGTTAGAAGCTTCTTATCCATCTAGCCATACTATTCTGGCTATATGCATATGTATATCTTCTTTAATCGTAAGTAAAAATTATTTAAGAAAGAAATATCAATCTTTAATAGATACTCTAACAATACTATTACTACTAGGAGTATTCCTTGGTAGAATAATAAGTGGAGTCCATTGGATTACTGATATAATTGGAGGAATCCTTATATCTAGTACACTACTAATGCATTTTTATACTCTATATGATTATAATAGACATAGAAGTAGAAGAAAAAGAAGAAAAAGATAAAAAAACGATTTAGTGTTAAACTAAGTCGTTTTGCTTTTTTCAACGGTAGGGGATGAGAGATCCGAACTCTCAATAGTGTTTTTTGGAACAATTATATATAATAGAAAAAATACGCAAAAAAAGTACTTAATTTACTTTATTCTTCTTTTGACCAAAGCAACAGATAAATCAAAATTTACATCTATACAATTTTCTTTATGTGCAAAATAATTTGTTCTTATTTCTTTTAAATAATTAAAATCCTCTTCCGTTATTGGAAGTCCAATATTTAATTTTTCATATAGATTATCTTCACATACATTAATATTAGGAATTAAATGACTAAATTTAGGTAACGAGTTACTCTCAACTAATTCATCAAATTTTTTTAATGGAAATAATCCTTCATCATCGTAATTATATAGCAAATCATAAAGAAATGCATATTGGAAATGCCACAACTCTTTTATACTATATACTCGTTTTAATATTTCAATAGTCAGATAAAATGATCTTATATTAGCAAATCTTTCATATGGAACAGTATCATGGTTTAAATTATACAAATAAGTATTATTTTGCAAAAAATTATCAGAGTATCTATATATAGCGCTAACTGCATACTTTGTCCCTTGCTCAATAATTTTATATTGTTTTGCATGAGTAAACTCGTGTAGTATTACAATTAGAAAGATAAAATATTCATATAAATTACCATCTTTTGATTTAATGTATTTATAATTTTTTCTATCCTCTTGAAGACTTTGAAAGTTTATTCCTATTGTTTTATCTGTATAATTATAATATCCACCATCACAATCTGACACAAATTTTGTTCTATTAACAGTTAGACTATCATTCATAAGTAAAACATCTAATACTTTGTCTACAAACTTTCTATCTACTCTTTTATTTTTATTCTTATAATTTCTTAATAATTGACTTATATCCCTTATTAATTGATAATCGTTATTAGATTTATCATTTAAATAATTACTCATATTTCACCAACTTCCAATTACTTATTTTAATATAATGATGTATCGCTGTCAACTAAAATAATAAATAACTGAATTATACACAGTTATTTATTGGCTAAAAATGAATAAATAGGCAATGCCTAGTATTTTTAATGGAACCGGTAGTTACCCATTGAGAAACTACATTTATACCATTCAACTGCTATAATAATTATAAACTAGTTTCTTTTTTTCTGCATTTTAATTTAGGTTGAAATAAATTATATTTAATAGATTCTAATTTTTCGACAGTAAATATTGCTGTTATGACTGGTTTAAGTTCTAAATCTTGATGTAAATAGTTTCCATTTGCTATTAGAAAATCCATGTGACCATTATATAGATGTATAAACTCTCTATTATTAGTAATACCTTCTACTTCTACTTCAAATAGTCTTGAAATTCTCCTTTTATACCTTGAAGAATAATATTCTATTCTAACTAAATCTCCATTCATTAATATATCAATAATTCGTGATCCTGATTCATTGTTTTCAATAATATTTCCGTCTACAGTTCTAATATATCTTTTTTCTTCCATATTAACCTCCCTTTTGTGTTTCATATTATATATTATCATTATAAAAAAAGCAAGTAAAAAACTCTAACTATTAAAAGTTAGAGTAAACATTCTACTGGCAGGGGATGAGAGAATCGAACTCCCAACAGTGGTTTTGGAGACCATTATTATACCATTTAACTAATCCCCTAAGACATATTAATTTTATAATATTTTATGTATAATGTCAATAAATTAGATGTAAATAATTGACTTTTTATTAATTATAACGTAAAATTTAGTTGTGAGAAAGAGGTGCATTATGAATAAAGTTGAGCCTAGAACACTACCTGGTTTTATGGAATTATATCCAAATGAGCAGATAGTATTTAATAATAT